>JAURVS010000174.1 GCA_030655355.1 Sphingopyxis sp. | reverse complement strand
CGACCCGTATCAGGATCGAACCGCCGGTGCCCGTCGGGCTATTCACGCCTGGCGTTATCGCGCCGCCGGAAACGCCGCTCGCGGAAACCGTGGCTCCAAGGGCAAAGTCGATCGTGCCGCCATTGGCGATCAGCTCGATCGTACCGCCGGTCGCTGAACTGCCGCCCGCGCTGACGCCCGTCGCGGCGCTGACGTCGAGAAACTGGTTTGTGTCGTTCTGGGCCAGGATCTGTCCGGCGGCCGACGACAGAAAGCTGATTGTACCGCCTTGCGCCACGCCGCCTGTTCCCGTGGTGTTAACGACCCCGGCGGAGGCGTCGATTTGATACCCGTCGGCGCGGATCGCGCCGCTTTCGGCGATGATATAGGCACGGCCGCCGGTCGCGCTGCCCACAGATTGCGCAACTACGGCGAAGCCGGCACTCCCGCCGAATGCGTTGATCGAGAGTGTGTCCGCAATATTGATATTGCTGTTTTCATAGGCTCCAACGCGGACAGAACCGCCCATGCCGCTGCCCATATTGTCGCCAATCGCTGCGGTTCCGCTAACGTCGAATACGGCGTCTCCCGCCACCGCAAATGTCGAGCCACCGGCGATTGCAAAGTTGGCCGATCCGCCCCGCGCGTCGCCCGTCGTTGCTGTCAGGCCGCTAGGAGAGCTTACTGATCCGCTCGTACCCGATGCGATTCCGGTGAATGTTGTGAACTGAACCGTGCCGCCGCCATTCGCCGTGATACTGAAATTGCCGGAAAGGCCATCGCCGCTCACGGCATTTTCACCGGTGGCCGCGCCGCCGACGCCGGACAGGTTCAATGTCGTGTCGCCGAAATTGATCGTCGAGATTTCGTCGGCGATGACGACGATGCTGGCGACCCCACCTTGGGCATCACCGCCTGCGAGTGTCTCGATCGTGCCGACCATGGGATCGAACAAGTTCCCACCGCCCACGGCGCCGGCACTGACGATCGTCTGGGGCGTCTGCAGATTCATGCCCGGACCGGAAACGGTGATATCGGCGCTGCCGCCTTGGCCATTGCCCGACTGAATCGTCCCGGTCTGGCCAGTTCCGATCGCGGAGGCGATGAGGCCCGTCGTCGCGGTCAGGCTGCCGCCGTCTTCCAGATTGACCCGCGCGCTGCCGCCCCGGCCGTTGCCGCCGATATCGGCGACGGGCCCCGCGTTGGGCGTCACGCCGCCGCCGACACCGGAAGCATTGACCGTAATCGTCGCGCCGCTCAGCGTGCTGCCTACCCCCGTCACTTGGACGAGAGCGTTGCCGCCGGTGCCGACGCCGCCGTTGCCCGCGGCGTTGAAGCCTGCGATGCCATTGGCGGTAACGCTGATATTTCCTGTGACAGTTGCGACGCCGCCATTGCCGACGACCAACCCTGCGTTGCCGCCATTTGCCGCGCCCGTTACGGCGTCCACCACGCCGTCCGCGTTAATTGCCAATGCGCCGCCAACGGTCAACTCGCCACCGGTCACGTTGATCGTCGGAACGCCAACACTGCCGGCTGTGCCGGATCGCAGCGTTAAATCGCCCGTTGCGCCGGCGGCCTGGTTGGCGCCGATGTTGATCGTTGCGGACGCGTCGCCGATGAAAGTGCCATTCCCCTCGACAAAGATGCGGCCCTGGTTCGGGAACGACGGCGAAGTCGGCTGTAGCGCTTCGCCGACAAAGGCGCCGCTGGCGCGCGCAATGGTATCGCTGCGAAACAGCGTGTCGTTGACGGTGATGTTCGCAGCCGTCGCGTTGACTGGCGCTGCGTTCAGCTCGCCGCCGGTGATATTATAGCCTGCAGAAAGGCGCACTGCGCCGTCGGGTTCGATCTGCGCCGACAGCGCATCATCATATCCGATCGCTCCCGATACCAGCATCGTGACCGCGTCATTCTTGGGAATGGCGACCATATAGATACGGCTTTGGTCGGTGTCGCCTTGCTGATGCGCGGGTCCCGTCGTCGTGCCGGTGTGCGTGATGGCGTTGCCGCCTTCGGCTCCGGTTGTGACGTTGATGTCAAACAATCCGCCGTTGATGCGGATTTCTGCCTGCTCGGCCGCAACATAGGCGACCGAACCATCGACGCGCACTGCGCCCGCTTGAACGACGCGCGGTGCGACGAGTGCCACATAGGCATTGCCGGCATTGAACGCCTTGTTGGCGTTGATTGCGCCATTGACGGTGACCGCAGATGTGCTGCCCGCCGCGCCGTTAAAGCGGATCGTGCCGCCGGGTCCGAAAAGGCCTCCGGTCGTAATGATATCATTGGTGGTCAGCACAAGGCTGCCGACGTTGACCACGCCCGTCGCGCCGATCAGAATGCCGCCTGCGTTGTAGAACCAGATGTTGCCGCCACGCCCGCCCGAGGTGAAAATGTCGGTCGAATTGACTGTCCCATTGAGGGCGATCTGACGGCTAAGCGCGCCGCTGCCGCTGTCCACAAAGCGATTGAGGACGGTATAGTCGCCGCTGCCGTTAAAGTTCCAGTTTTCCCCCACCGGAAGAAAGTCGATCGCGCCGCCCGTTGCGGCACTGTCTGTCGGGACCCAGTTGATAATGCTCTGCGCGCCGTCGACATTGACCGTCGTCGAGTTGCCCAAGCCATTGTTGGTGATCGAGCCGGTGCCCGATGCAAAGGTTCCCGTCCCTGCGACCTGCGCGAGTGCCGGTCCACCATAGGCCAGCGCCGCAATACCGGCCGCGATCGCGCAACTGGTCAACAGGTGCTGCTTGCCTTTGCGGGCAGGCGAAAGAGGGACCGTGGCAGTCATGTCAGTCGTCCTTGATGCAAAACTCATGATCAGCGCGCCCGCGCGCCAAATTGGGTGGTCAGCGAAATCAGCAGCCGCGGATCGGGTTTTTCGGGCAGGAAGCCGCCGCGATTGAGCGGCACCGCCACGGTCACATCGACGCGCGCGAGGTCGCCATAAGCGGCGCGCACGCCGCCGCCTGCCGAGAAAAGCTTTTGCGGGTTGATGCCGTTGAAGGCTGTGTCTTCGTTCCATACCCATGCGGCATCGAAAAAGACGAACGGCTGGAATGCGAAGCTTTTGATGTTGGCAGGAACGAACGAGCCGTACCGCGCTTCCAGTGATACCGCGACGCCGCTGTCGCCGATCACCGTGCCCGGATCGAAGCCGCGCCCGACGGTGAAGTTGCCGCCCGAAAATTCTTCATAGGCGAGCAGCGGATCGCTTGCCCATTGCGCGCGCGGCGCCGCCGACAGCGTGAACAGCTTGTGCGGCCGCCATTCGGCGAGCGCATTGGCGCGCACGAGGAACGCGTCGGGCTGACCCTCGACGCGCGTCAGCGGCACTGCGCCGGGCAAGAAACAGGCCGCACCGCCGACGCCGCAATCGTCGCTGGCACCGAGGAAATCGACGCCCTTTCGCGCTTCGAGCGAGGTCGCGACCGACCAGCGTGGCTCGCTGGGGCTATAGCCGCCGTGCCCCGCGATCGAGCCAGGATCGACCCAGCTGGCGTCGGCATGGACATTGAAGACGCGCAGCCGGTCCTCGTTGATCGGGACGCCCGTCAGGCTGATATCCTGGTCGATGAAGTCGAGCCCGCCGCCGATGGTAATCCGGCGCGCCTGCGTCAGCACGAGCGGATAGGCGGTGAACAGGCTGACGATCTGCGTGTCCGACTTGACGGGAAGGCCGGTGATAGAGGGACGCGTCCAGGCATAGGTATAGCTGGCGCCAAAGCGCAGGCCTTCGCCACCGACGCGAAATTCATGCGCGAGTTGAACGACCTTTTGCTCGTCGAAATCGGGAGTCGAATAGAAGCTGACCGTGGTGAGGTCGCCCATGCCGGTTACGCCCGCGAGCCGGGCACGGGCAATGCCGCCCCAGCGGCCGACGTCGTGCGATCCGAAATTCTGGGCGTTGAAGTCGAAAGTGAAGGGCGTGCGCGCCACAGTGACTTCGCCGACCACTTCCCCGGCAACCGCGCCGGGGCGCAGCGTCAGGCGTGCATCCATCCCCGGAATGTCCCGCGCAAGCAGGAGATAGCGTTCGGCGTCGACGATGTTGAACACCGGCGCGTCGTCTAGCCGCGACAGATAGCGCTGGACCAGCGCTTCGTTGGCACCGGCATCGCCGCGCACCTCAATGCGCGACATGCGTGCGGCAAGGATGTCGAGTTTGACGACGCCGTCGCCGATCGTCTGAGGCGGCACCCGCACCGCCGCCAGATAGCCCTTGGCGCGCAGCATCGTCGCCGCGCGATCGCGAATGTCGCAGACAGCGGAGATGGGCAGATCCTGTCCGACGCGATCGGTCCAGCTCGGCGCAAGCATCGCACTGTCGATGCCCTCGACGCTCGAAAATTCGACCCCGCGCAAGGTAAAACGCACGTTGGAGAATTCGGGGCTGGCGAGCGGGCAGGGCGCGCGCTCAATCCCGTCGTCGACTGCGACGACCTGTTCGTTCGGTTGGACGCTGGGTGACAGTGTTGGCGGCTGGATTTGCTCGCGCGTTGGCACCGACGGCGTCGCCTGTGCGATTGCGGCGGAGGGCAAGGCGATGGCGATGGCGCCCGCCGAACATGTCAGCGCCCTGCGGATCGCGGTCTGTTTCGACCGTGCGATCGCAATATTCCTCAAATCCCCCGTAATCATCACCACCCCTTGCGCGCGAACGCCGCCGCGATCATCGCGGTGCGCTTATTCCACTGGCTCTGCCGGAGACCGGCAGCGCAAATTTCGACCCAAGGAAAGGTTCCGCCCACTGACCGGCGGATTTTCTTTCGAATGGTATCAGATGGATGAGGGAGGTACAATGTCTACCCCTCCCTCCCGTTTACCTTATCGGGCCTCGGCTTCGGACATCGTATCGACCAGGCGGTTTAACTGCGGCGAGCAGCCTTTGGCCATCAGCACATCAACCGATGCCTCAGCCGTATCGGGCGCGGTTTCAATCTTCGTGAATCGCACTTTCACCGGCGCAGCGAGACCGCCGCCCGAGAGACGGTAGTCGACCCCATATTGCACCGGCAGCGTGTCGACCGGCCATTTACGGAAATTGGCGCCATCGACGAGCGCGACAGTCGCCTTCTTGCCCGCGCCTTCGATTTCCAGCGCGGTGTCGCCTTCCATATTCGGGCGCCACAGCATCAACGTGGCGGGATCGACGACGCAGAAAGTGCCAGCCTCGCGATAGTCGAGCAGCCACAAATTGGGCGCGCGCATATCGACCGGCACCGGATCGTTCGGACCGCGCGAAAATCCGCCGCGCGACCGCATCGTCGGTCCCTTGGCGAGCATCCGCGTGACATTGCCGCTGAGCGACTGGCTTGCCTGCACGGTGCCGCTGGCGCCGAAGGTGCCGGGGCCGGACAGCGTACGGGTTTTGCCCGCCTGCATCAGAACGACCTTGTCGCCCGCGACAAGAGTGACCTTGTCGGAAGGCTTCAGCTTCGCGCCCGTCGGATATTTGCTCGCCGACGGCCCGGTCGAGCGGACGATCATCGATTGCGCGGCGGCGGTTCCGACGACGGCAACCGCCATGACGGCGGCGGCGGCGGTCAGGCCGAGGCGGCGCATCCGGAAGTCAGGAAAGGACATAGCTTTCTCCCTTGTTGGTATCATTCATGCGTTTTACCAGAAACATGATGGCTGCATCCTGACCGAACTCATTCGTCAGCGCTGTGGCGCAGGTCACATAGGCTTTCTCGTCGCCCGCGGCGTGTGCGGCGACGAGCGCTGCGATCCGCTCCCGTTGTTCGGGGGTAAGGTCGGGGCGCGGTGTAAAAACGTCGACCGGCTGCGCGCGTCCGCGCAATGTGACGCGCCCCATCGGGACCAGATCGTCGCGGCCCGATCGGGCCGTCGCTTCAGCCGAAATCAGCACGCCGGTCTTGAGACCCTTGTTCGCCGCTTCCAGCCGCGATGCGGTGTTCATGCTATCGCCGAGCGCCGTATATTGAATGCGGCCCTCGCCGCCGAAATTGCCGACGATCGCATCACCGACATGCAGGCCGACACGCGTCATGCCGAGTGGCGGGACGCCTTCGGCCAGATCGACGCGAAACTTTTCGCCCGCTTCGTACATCGCCAGCGCCGCCGCGGCAGCCTGCGGTCCGTCGTCGGGACGGGCGAGCGGCGCACCCCAGAAGGCGACAACGGCGTCGCCGACAAATTTGTCGATCGTCCCGCCATGTGCGAGCACGATGTCGGAGAGCCGGTCGAGATAGGCGTTGAGTAGTCGCGCCACGGTTTCCGGCGTCGTCGCGTGGCTGAGCTTGGTGAACCCCTCAAGATCGGTGAAGACGCAAAAGATGTTACGCCGCTCGCCGTGCAGCGACAATTGGTCGGGATCGCGCATGATCTGCGCGGCGACGTCGGCGGGCAGATATTTGCCGAGCGCCGATTGCGCAAAGGCGCGTTGCCGCGATCCGACCGTACGCGCTGCGGTCCCGACAGCGGCATAACCGAACAGCCAGCCGATTGCCCAGCCGAAGGTCGGCAAGGTGGTGGTGTCGACGCCTCTGCCTTGAAGCCAGAAGGGGAAGGCGATGAAGAATGCCATCTGGACAAGAAATGCGAGCGCGACCCAGCGCGCGCGCATATCGATCAGGCTGGTCAGCCCTCCCGCCAGCACGATCAGGATCGCGAGCAGCCACAAGGCCGCGCCGGGGATCGGCCGCGACCAGGCCTTGTCGAGTTGCTGAGCCAGCATATGCGCATGGACTTCCAGCCCGATCATCGTTTCATGCTGCCCGGTGATGGCGTCGGGAAAGCTGCTCAGCGGCGTGTCGAATTGGTCGTTATCGATGATGTCGCCGCCGATCAGGACATAGCGTCCCTTGACCAGTTCGGCGAAACCCGCGCGCATCTCGGCATCCATCGGCAGCGCAAATGTATCGATCGGGATATTTGCGAAGACCGGCTCTTCCTGTCCTTCCGCAGCGCGTGACGGAACGAGAAAACGAATATTGCCCCGATAGTCGGCATGGGCGGAGTCAACCGGGGCCAACGCGTTGGACATCAACGGCGGCAGCCCTTTCGGCCGGTCGGGCCAGTTGCGGATCACACCGTCGTCGTCGGTGCGGAACAACACGCTCGTGGGCTTCGTCTTGTCGGTCCGGACATCGGCAATATACGACGCGAGATATTTCTGCTGCTCGTAAAAGATCGTGTTCGGGTTGCTCGCCTGTTCGGCATAAGCGAGCCAGGTCGGCGTCTTCATGGCCCGGAGCTGCGCCTTCAGCACATCGTCGTCGGGACGCGGCGAATCAAACGCGATATCGATCCCGATGGCCTTCGCGCCCATCTGGTCGAGATTGCCGAGCGCGGTCGCAAGCAAGGTCCGATCGAGCGGCGACCGTATGCCCGTGTTGAACAGCGTCTCGTCATTATAGGTGACGAGGACGATGCGTTTATCCTGTTCGACATGCGGCGCCATCAGCGTCGCGCGCGCATCGTATAACGCGCGTTCGGCGGCATCGACGAGCGGCATTTGCCAGCTGAATCGCGCGATCAGCATCGCTACCAGAAGGAAAAGGATCGTCGCCGCCATTCGCGACGGGCCAAGCTGCATAACGAGCCTGCGCACCTGCTTGCGCAGCGGCACGGCGGCTCGCTGGCCGTCGCTCGCGACCGTGTCCGCCGCGGGATTGAGGACTTCGGGCGCGGTCATCGAATTAGCGGGCGGCGCGGCCGGCGGCCTCTCCGGCGGGCGCCGCCGCAGTTGCTGCGACATTGTCACCGTGAAGCAGTGCTTGCGCCCCATCGCCAATGATCGCGAAGCCCGCCCAATAATAAGGGTGCGACGTCTGCTTGTCGTCCATCAGCCGCACCTGTGTTCCCCACAGCGCGTCGGCGACGCTGGCACCGCGGTTCGCGGTGAACAGCCCGCCGATCAGGCGTTTGGTTGCGTCGAAATCGTCGGGCGCGGGCCAATGGCTCGCGATCACCGAACGCCCGCCGGCACCGATAAAGCTGCGGACCAGCCCGTCGAGCGCATTGCCGCCGCCGGACAGCCCAGCTTCGCGCGTCGCCGCGACCGATGCCGCACCGGCGGTGTCGCACGCCGACAGGATGACCAGATCGGCGTCGATCTTCAGGTCGAAAATCTCCTGGAAGGTCAGCAGGCCGTCCGAATCGCCGCCGCCAAACGAAGTGACGAGCGCCGGGCGAGCGGGGCAAGCCTGACGCGGTGCGGTCACCAGACCGTGCGTGGCGAAATGAATGATGCGATAGTCGCCGATGTCGGCGCGATTCTTCACCGCCGTATCGGTGAAGGCACCGCCGGTCAGCAAGGTTCCGGCGTCGCTGCCCATCGCATTGCGCGCTGTGACCAGTTCGTCAGCCGAAATCGGGCGAGCCCATTGCGACACGTCCCACAGACAATCGCCGTCGACGCTGCCGCCCGCCGCGCCGCGGGTGCCAAGCGAGGGCAGTCTGCCGTTGACCGGCAGATTTTCGCCCAGCCCGAAATATTGATGAACGGCTTTCGACGGGGCGGCTTGCCGCGCGTTGCGGAAACCGAGCGTCGAAACCGCCGTGCTCGGACGCGATGTCCGGCCAAGCCACGCGATCTGGCGCATGTCGAACGGATCGGCGTCGGGGTCGAGCAACCGCTGCTCATAAGCGGCAAGGCCGGTGTCGGCGGTGACGAGCAGGTTGATCGGCAGCCGCAGCATCGCGCCATCGGGTTCGAAAATCAGATGCGCGACGGCCGGCAGGCGCGCCGCGACCGGGCCGAACAGCTGGCCGTACAGCTTGTATGCCGTTGCGGCATCAAACGGGTAGGTCACGCGGCGACCATTTTCGACGATCGAGATGGTCGAGCGGATTGTATCGACCTCGGTATCGAGCTTCGACGCGCTGATGTCCGATTTCCAGAGCTGCGCGCCGCCTTGCTCGATCAGCATGGCATAGACCGCATCGCCGACGACCAGCATTTTGAGATAGGCTTCGTCGGGACGCAACACCTTTTGCAGTTCGGCCAGATCGAGCTTGCCCGACGCAACGACGCGATATTGCGGGAAGGCCGACAGCGCGACGACGGTTTCCGACTGCTGGAAAGCAAGATTGTCGAGCTGCGTCTTGATATCGGCACGCAACGCGTTGGTTTCGGGCGAAACCGGGAGCTGGGCCAGCCGCGCATCTTCGATCCGCGCGCGTTCGATATCGCGGTTCAGCGTCGTTGCCTGCCGGAACAGGCGCGCGCCATCATCGCTGCCGCTGGACAATTCGCGCGCCAGCACGGCCTGCGTGTCGGCGACGCCGGGGCGGACCTGAAGCTGGCTGGCGACGAAGAAATCGCTGATCGCGGCGGGATCGGTCGCGCTGCGGCTCGCGAGCAGGCGATAATAGGGGCCCATCATATTGGCCATGCCGGTCGTCGAGCGCTGCGAATTCGCCAGCGCGGTCACGACTTCGCGATAGATCGCCATCGCCTTGTCGTCCTGTCCATGACGGGTCAGAAACGAAGCATAGCGCGCGCGCGCTGACGCAAGCGCATTGGTCTCGGGATATTCGACCGCGAGCAGATTGACCGATTCAAGGAATCGGGCATCCGCGCCGCCATTATTGCCCATCGCCTCTTCGGCAAGAGCGAGTTCGCCGAGCATCTGCGACCGCAGGCGGATGATCGAGGTCACACGGCCCTCGCGAACTGCAAGCGCGTCGCCAAGCCCTTTGAGTTGCGCCGCTTTCGCGGCTTTGGCGTTGCCGCGTAGCCGTTCGATGGTGCCGAGCAGATGCGTCGACTGCGCATCGATGATTTGGGCGCGTTCGAGCGGCGACAGCCGCTCGCGGTCGCTGGTCTGACGGACGGCGCGGGCATTGTTGCCGGTGTTGATCCCCGCAACGATTTCGGGCGTCAGCGTCACGGCGCCGTCGGTTACCGTCACGCCGCTGGTCAGCGGCGGGATCAAAGTCTGAAGCAGGCTTGCTGCCCCGTCATAATCCCGTTGATTGAGCGCGTTGATTGCACGGAAGTTGCGGCGCAGGCGCAGTTGGACGGGGTCGCGTGTCGGGATCGCTTCGACTTCGGCGAACAGTCGCTCGGCCTCGGCGAACTCACCCAGATTCGACCGTTGTAGCGCGCGGTTCAGCGTGAATTCGGTGGGGTCGATGTCTGCCGCCGCCTGTTCGTCGAGCGCGCGGCGCGACAACGCCTCGAAAAATTCGGCCGCCTCGGCATAATCGCCGCTGTGGTTGCGTCGATATCCCTCGGCCAGCGCCTTATCGAGATCGATCGTTCCAGCGAGCGTGCGGGCAAAGCCGTCGTTCCCGCCGACCGACGTGGTCGCAACCTTGATCACGCCCGGCGCGACCTTGTGCTGGCGTATCGAGTCCAGCGCGAGGTTCAGCGCGTCGCCATAGGCCGCGAAGCCCTCGACGCTGTAAACGGTATTTCCGGCGGTCTCGATCCGCGTCTGCCACGCAATGTCGCTGCCCTTGACCGTGCAGGCGCCGTCAGCTGTGCAGATGATGGTGTCGGCGCGGTTTTGCTCGATACGGGTGAGTGCGTCCGCCGAAGTGGCGCGGAGTTCACGAACATAGCCGACCGGCTGGCTCGCGTCGCGGCAGATGATCGTCCACGCGCGGTCGAACATGCCCTTGATAACGTTGTCGCGGACGGTCGCTTGCACTTCGCACAGCGACCCGCCCTGCTCGCCAATCGAAAAACTGTCGCGGAGCGTCGGGTCGGTGCCCTGCGCCTGCGCGGTCCCCGGCGCCGCCAAGGCAAGCGCGGCAAGAGCCGACAGAAAATGCGGACGTCGAGCCGTCATTACCAATTCCCCCAATCACAGTCGTAGCGACGCTTTGCCAACAGTTAAGTTAGCAAAACGAAAACATTTAATGCTGCGGTGCGACCCAATTCCCTTGGGCCGGGACCCTAACCCCTTCTGAACAGAAAGGGAAGTGATCTGGCGCACAGGCCGCTTGCGCCCGCGGGGTGCGCAACCTATCTGCAAGGGGACATTCCATTCCTGTGAGGACATAATGAGCGGATTCGACGATCGTGAACGCGCCTTCGAGGCACAATTTGCACGCGACCAGGATGTGCAATTCCGCATCACCGCACGGCGCAACCGGCTCGTCGGCGAATGGGCGGCGGAACGCATGGGCCTGACGCCCGAAGAAACCGACGCCTATGCCAAGGCAGTGGTGCAGGCCGATTTCGAGGAAGCGGGCGACGAAGACGTCATCCGCAAGCTCGCGGGCGACCTCACTGCGGCAAAGGTCGAGATCAGCGATGCCGAAATTCGTGCGACGCTGAACGACAAGGCGGTCGAAGCGCGGCGCCAGTTCATGGACAAGCAGGGCTAAAGCCATGGGTATGCGCGAAGATGATCTGCGGGCGATGATCGTCGCGGCCTTTCCCGACGCGGAGGTCGCGATCACCGATCTTGCCGGCGACAATGATCATTACGCTGCGCACGTCGTCAGCGCCGCTTTTGAGGGCATGTCGCGCGTTGCCCAGCACAAGGCGGTCTATGCTGCGCTTGGCGGACGCATGGGCGGCGAACTTCATGCCTTGCAATTGACCACTGCCGTTCCTTCATAGGGGGCATGACTTATTCGCGGGCCACAGCGCGCCTGCCCGGAGACACGAAATGACTGATCCCACGACTCACGACCGCATTGGCAAGCTGGTTGCCGACAATCCCGTCCTGCTCTTCATGAAGGGCACGCCGCTGTTTCCGCAGTGCGGCTTTTCGTCGCGCGCGATCGCGATGCTCGACCGCCTCGGTGTCGAATATGAAACCGTCGACGTGCTGCAGGACATGGAAGTGCGTCAGGGCATCAAGGAATTCTCGGACTGGCCGACGATCCCCCAGCTTTATGTGAAGGGCGAATTCGTCGGAGGTTCGGACATCATGATGGAAATGTGGGAAGCCGGAGAACTCCACACCCTCATGACCGACATCCCGGCCCGCGCCGAATAAGCGAGCGGCATTCGAATTACAAAAGCCCGTCGGTGCTTCGGCTCCGGCGGGCTTTTTGTTTGGCGGAGCATTGGTTTCAACGATGCTGTTCCGTCATCCCGGGCTTGATCCGGGACCCGCCTATTGCTTCAGGAAGTCAGGCCGCGGATCAAGCTCGGGGTGACGAGACGCGTAGGTGATTCGCTTGCAGACCGAAAGCGCACGCGTTGGCGTCGCTCCAAGAAACGGTTCACATCGATAAAGGAATAGCTTTCGGGGGGCGGGGCCTTTCGGCCGCTCCGCCCCCCGTCTGCATCGGGGGCAAGTGGGGATTTCCCGGGTGGGGGCAGGGGACATCAGGGACCAGACTGATGTCCCCCACCGCTCCAATTGAGCGGAACACTCGGGAACATCCTATACTATACAATTGCCGTGCCAGTTTGCCGCCGCGACGGATTTCGGCGCGACACGGTGGTTAGCGATTTCTTAACGGCAGCCCCGGTTGTCAAAAATCCCGACACTTGGCTGTTCAGCTTTGTTCAGGAAGCGTTCAGCCCATTGACTACATTTGTAGTCGCATCGCAAACAGGCGATGCCAATCGGAGGGGTTCGCATGGCAGAACGAGCAAGCGAGTCGGAGATGCAGGTGCTGTCGGCGCTGTGGGACGATGCTCCGCAGACCGCCGCCGACCTGACGTCGCGCATCGGCAAGATCAACGGTTGGACGCAGGCGACGGTCAAGACGCTGCTCGCCCGGCTCGTTCAAAAGGGCGCGGTGACCGCGGAAGCCGATGGCCGTCGCTTTCTGTACAGCCCGGCTGTTGCACGCGCCGAAGCGGTGGGCGATGAATCGCAGCGCTTCGTCGATCGCCTGTTCGGTGGCCGCGTCAGCCCGCTGATCGCGCATCTCGCCGACCGCGAGGCGCTGACGGACACCGACATCGCCGAGATTGAGGCGCTGCTGAAGAAGCTGAAGTCATGAGCGCCGCGATGCTGTTGCAGGCGTGGGCCGATACGCTCGTTACCACGGGCCTTCTCGTCCTGCTCATCTTGCTCGTCCGCAAGCCGTTCGCGCGCCATTTCGGCCCGCGGCTAACCTACGCGCTGTGGGCGGTGCCCGCGCTGCGGCTCGTGCTTCCTCCTTTGCCCTTCGCTGACCCCATCGTCCTGATGAACGAGCCGGTGACCGAGGTGGCGGCGATCGTGCCGGCGGGTCTGCCTATGGCTGCCCCCGCGACGGCTGCTGAGCCCTTATGGTCTGCCGCCAACCTCATTCCGCTCTTCTTCGGCCTGTGGGCAGCAGGCGTGATCGCGGTGCTGGTGACTGCGATGATCTCGCACGCCCGGTTCCGCCGCGAAGTGCTGGATGAAGCGGTCGAACTCGAGCCGATCGGCAATATTCGACTGGTCATGTCGGACGCGGTCGATGGTCCCGTCGCTTTCGGCCTGTGGCAGCGCTATGTCGCGGTTCCGCACGATTTCTTCGCGCGCTATGTCGCCGAAGAGCGCGCGCTCGCGATCGACCATGAACTGTCGCACCACCGCCACGGCGATTTGTGGGCGAACAGTGCGGCGCTGCTGCTGCTCGCGGCGCAATGGTTCAATCCTTTCGCCTGGCGCGCGATCCGTGCCTTTCGCTTCGATCAGGAGGCGGCGTGCGATGCGCGGGTGCTGACGATGGCCGACAATGGCGAGCGCGGCGAACGCACCGCGCGTTATGCAACCGCGATCGTCAAGGCCGCGGTCGGCCCGCGCCTGTCGCTCGCCGCGCCGATGGCGGTCCATGATAATCTGCAGGAGAGGCTGACGATGTTGACGCAGGAAGATATTTCGAAAAAACGGGGCCTCGTCGGCCGGTTACTGATCGGCAGCGCGACGCTTGCGGTGCTTGGGGCGACCGCGACGCTCGTCCCGGCGGGGATTGTGGTCGCCAAGGAGCAGGCTTCCGCGCTTGGCGAGCCGCCCGCACCCCCCGAAGCGCCGCTGCCGCCCGAGGCGCCCGACGCGCCGGGCGTCATGGTCTTCACCGACCATAGCGACGCGACCACGACCGAGGACGGCAAGACAAAGCGCGAGGTGCATCGCATCGTCATCCGCCGCGACGGCGAAACGGCCAGCACGGCGCCCGCGGTGATGATCGCCCCGGCGGACGGCAAGGACAAGATGCGCCGTATCGAGATCCGCGCCCCGGGCGGCCTGTCGCGCGACGATGTGCTGGCGACGCTCAAGGAACAGGGCATCACCGGCAAGCGCGCCGAACAGATCGCCGACAAGCTGGAAGCGAAGCGCAAGGAGCGGTTCCGCACCGTCATGGCGCCCATGCCCCCGATGCCGCCCATCGCTCCGATGCCGCTGCGCGCGTGGACGATGGACGGCAAGGCGATGGTGATGAGCAAATGCGGCGATGGCAAACAGGCCGCGCCGATCGTCAACCGCGACGAAAGCAGCGGCAATCAGCACAGCCGCGTGATGATGTTCGCGTGCAGCGACACCGCCGAAGGCAAGGCCGCGCGCCTGTCGGCGCTCAAAAAGGCGCGCGATGCCTTCGCCGAGGGCGATCGCGCGCGCGGGCTGTCCGAAGACATGCGCGCAAAGGTCGCCGCCGATCTGGAAAGGGCGATCGCCGAGATCGAGAAATCGGGCCACTGAGCCCGACTGCTTCGACGCCGGTCTTTGCTCCCCGGTGGGGCCGGCGGCAGGGGCGGGGAAAGGGGGCGGCCCATGTCGCTCCCTTTTTCGTTGTGATCGTAGCGTGAAAGGATATTGATGCCGCTTGGGAAATTTTGGGCGCAAAAATGGAAAATTACGAGCAGCTTCTAACTATGGTCGGCCTGAGCGCTGCGGTCGGTCTGCTCGTCATCGCGTTAATCTCTGCCGTTCTGCATTTCTTTGTTGGGTTGAATGCGCCACCCAAGGCGCGTGCTTTCTGGACCGTCGCTCCAGCCTACGCGCTGTGTGTTTTCTTCGGTGCTATTCCAGCCGACAGCCCTTTTCCGATTTGGGTATGGCCGGTTGGCGCCTTACTTCCTGCGGCGATCTGGTATTGGTTCTGGATGCGCGATTTCGAGAAGCGCTGGTATCAGGATGTCGAGCAACTTCCTGACGACGTGCCGCTTGCCAATCATGATTGGAAGAACGGCCTTTTGCAGTTGGCTCTCTTCTTGCTCATCGGATTGGTGGTGGCGGGCATAAGGACAATATTGAGAGGCTGAAGCTGGTCGTCGATGGAGGACCAGGCGGCGCTGCGGCACCATGCTCAGCTTTTCTTGCGCCGCCCCCTTTTGTTCGATGATCCGGAATGCCACATTGTGCTCATGAGCGAAGACAAGCCTTGGCCCGACAGCATCCACGCCGGCGAATGCGAGCAGCATGAACCGTTGGTGCGCCGCGTACTCGCGCCCAACCCGTCGCCCTATACTTTCACCGGTACCCAGACATGGATCGTCGGTGCGGGCAGCGACGTCGCGGTGATCGATCCCGGCCCGACCGGGTCGGGGCTGAGCATCGGCGATCCCGCCGACATCAATGGCGCGGGGCATGTCGATGCGATCCTGCGCGCGACCGAGGGACAGCGCATCGCGGCGATCCTCTGCACCCATACGCACCGCGATCATTCGCCCGCCGCCGCGCCGCTTAGGGAAGCGACGGGCGCGCCGATCATCGGCTGCGCGCCGCTCGCGCTGACCGACGACGGACCGCGCGCGGACTCAGCGTTCGATACCGACTATGCGCCCGATCGCATCCTCACTGACGGCGAACGGATTTCAGGGGACGGCTGGACGATCGAAGCGGTCGCGACTCCCGGACACACGTCGAATCATCTCTGCTTCGGCTTGGTCGAGACCGGCGCGCTCTTCACCGGCGATCATGTCATGGCCTGGTCGACGAGCGTCGTCAGCCCGCCCGACGGCGACATGGCGGCCTATATGGTGAGCCTGTCGAAACTCTATGACCGCAAGGATCGCGTCTATTATCCGGCGCATGGCCCCGCGGTTTTCAAGCCGCAGCAACTGGTGCGCGGAATGCTCGGCCATCGCAAACAGCGCGAGCGACAGATTTTGCGGGAACTGGAGAAGGGGGCAAGCGTGATCCCTGACATGGTGAAGCATATGTACAAAGGGCTCGACCCACGGCTGACCGGCGCTGCCGGCCGCTCGGTTCTCGCGCATCTGATCGATCTGGAAAATCGCGGCGCCGTTCGGGTGCAGAATGACGAATGGATGCTCGCCTAGATGTTGCTCGCGTTCCTGATCGCCGCCGCGCAGCCCGTCGCCGCGCCTGATCCTGTCGTCATCGCTTTGATTGCGGGCGAGGGGAAGCGGCAATGCCTTCCCGACAAAAGCCTTTGCCTCGACGTGCCGGGAGAGGCGGACGCGGGCGACGGCGGGTTGGTCCTGACCGCGCCGAAGACGGGTGAGGCCGACGATCTTGCCCTGCCGTTCAGCCGCAATGATGGAGAGTCGCTGAGCCTTTGGCCGCATCTGATCGCCGTGCCTTCCAATGAAGTCGCCGACGCGGATTCGCGCCAATATCTGATGGGCGTCATCGTCAGCACGACCGCAATGTATTCGGGCGGCGGTGGCAATGGCAGCCGGCTGCACCTGCTTCGCCTCGACACGACGCCATCGAACACACGGCTCGGTGACGAAGTGCTCGATGTCGTGTGGGACAGCTCGCTGATGATCCGCGCCTGTTTTTCCGAACAGTCGGTGAAGGATCGGCGCGAGGCGTGTCACGACGACTATAACTTCACCGCGACATTGTCGGGCGTGCCAGGCGCGACGAGCGAATTACCGGCGCTGACCTATCGCTCCGTCGCGACCGCCTATCCGCGCACCGCGCGCCGGTCGGCCGATAATAGCGGGCTGCGCCTCAAGGCCGCCGACCTCGTCCACGAAAAAGACCCTCTGTGCAGCTATGAGCGGACGCTGCGCTACAACCCTGCGACGTCGCGCTACGAAATGGACCGGCCGGCGCCTGATTGTTCGGATTACACGACACCATGACCACGCCAATCTCTTCGCCCGCTCCGCGGCTGTTGCCGCGCCTCATCCTCCTTGCCGCAGCGGCGTTGATGCTGATCGCCGTCTGGTGGGCGGTTGCCGTGTGGCGCGACTGGCAAAAGGGCTATGATCCCGAAACCGTCGTCGCCGCGAGCCTGCAGGGGTTGCAGGAACAGAATGTCCTCGTGCCCTTCACCGCGCGCTATGTCGCGGTCGTGACCTCGACGCAAAGCCGGCTCGGGCTGAGCGCGAAGAAGACCATGATCATGCCCGGCACCGTTCGTTACGAACTCGATCTTGGCAAATTGAAGCAGGGCGACCTCGACTGGGATGCGACGACCAATGCGCTGACCGTCACCTTGCCGCCGCTGCGGCTCGCGGGGCCGGAGATCGATATCGACGCGATCAGCGAGTATCGCGATGGCGAGATATTGCTGACATTGACCGACGCCGAACGCACGCTCGACGCCGCGAACCGCAAGCGGGCGCAGGAAGAGCTGATCGCGCAGGCGAAAGGTGCGACGCCGATGCGGCTTGCGAAGGGCGCGGCGCGCACCGCGGTCGAGCAAAGCTTTGCGATGCCGCTCAAGGCCGCAGGCATCGACGCCAAAGTCACAGCGCGCTTCGCCGACGCCCCGGCTGGGTAAATCCCCGACTTTCCGGGCTGCCGCGGCTGCGCTATCGTCCGCCCGCTTTCGGGGCAGGGGGAACGGGGTCATGGCAAGCATTGCGCAGGAGCCGCGCGTCGCGGCGGACACGGACAGTTTCTATTTTCGCAGCGCGGTCGTGATGGCGATCGTCGTCGTCGCGGGTTTCTCGATGCAATTGGGGATGGGACGTTCGACCTTCGCGGCGCGGCCGCTGGTGCATGTCCACGGTCTCATTTTCATGGGGTGGGTCGCGATTTTCGTGACGCAGAGCTGGTTCGCCTCGCGCGGCCCCGCGGCGCTCCACCGGAAACTGGGACAGCTTGCGGCCTTCTGGACGCTGCTGATGGTTGTTTTCGGCTTCTGGCTTACCGCCGATGTAATCCAGCGCGGCACGACCCCCTTCTTTTTTCAGCCGCAACATTTCCTGATCGCCAATCCAGCGAATATTTTCTGTTTCGCGATCCTCATCCTCGCGGCGCTCCGGTTGCGGCGACGTTCCGACTGGCACAAGCGGCTTCAGCTTTGCGCGATGGCTGCCATTCTGGGGCCAGCGTTCGGCAGGCTGCTGCCGATGCCGCTGCTGACGCCTTATGCCTGGGACATTGCGGGTCTGTGCGGGCTGATTGTTCCGCTCATCGGCGCGTTGCGTGATCGACGGCGTGATGGACGCATCCACCCTGCGTGGTGGTGGGGAGTGCTCGCGATCATCGCGCCGATTCCGATTGCGCAGCTGATTGCCTTCTCGCCGCTCGGCGACAGCATCTACGCGTGGGTGACCGCCGGACATCCGGGCGCAACGGTACCCGGCCTTGCCTTCGCGCCGCCGCCACCCATGTAGCGCTGGTGAGAATTGCCCTGCCGCGGGCAGCGGTGTAGGGGGTTCGCCAAGGCAAAAGCCATATAAGGACAAAGCGATGACTGCTCCCATCCGCGAGAATCTCTCCGGCCTCGACCTGCGCGCCGAAATCGAGCGCCTGCGCAAGGAACGCAACGCCGTTATCCTCGCGCATTATTACCAAAAGCCGGAGATTCAGGACCTCGCCGATTTCGTCGGCGATTCGCTCGAACTGTCGCGCAAGGCGGCGGATACCGACGCCGATGTCATCGCCTTTTGCGGCGTCAAGTTCATGGCCGAGACGGCGAAGATCCTCAGCCCCGAAAAGATCGTCATCCTGCCCGACATGGACGCGGGATGCAGCCTCGAGGACAGCTGCCCGCCCGAGCAATTCAAGCGCTTCCGCGAAAAGCACCCCGACCATATCGCGCTGACCTACATCAACTGCTCGGCCGCAGTGAAGGCGCTCAGCGACATCATCGTCACCTCGTCGAGCGCCGAAACGATCATCAGCCAGATCCCCGAGGATCAGCCGATCATCTTCGGTCCCGACCGTCACCTTGGCGGCTATCTCAACCGCAAGTTCGGACGCGAGATGCTGCTGTGGCCGGGCGTGTGTATCGTCCACGAGGCGTTCAGCGAGACCGAGTTGATCAAGCTCAAGGCGCAGCATCCCGGCGCGCCTGTTGCGGCGCACCCCGAATGCCCGCCGCATATCGTCGACCATGCAGATTATGTCGGGTCGACCAGCGGCATTCTGCAGTTTGCGAAAACATTCCCCGGCGACACGCTGATCGTCGCGACCGAGCCGCACATCATCCACCAGATGGAGCTTGCGCTGCCCGAGAAGAATTTCATCGGTGCGCCGGGTGCCGACGGCAACTGCAACTGCAACATCTGCCCCTATATGGCGCTCAATACGATGGAAAAACTCTACATCGCGCTGCGCGACCTGAAGCCGCAGATCAAGATGGAGGAGGGGCTTCGCCTCGCCGCACGCAAGAGCCTCGACCGGATGCTGGAGATGGCGTCGGGTACGGTTGGCAAGGGCGATCTCGGCAAGCGCTAGGCGCGATACGCTGCGGCGATGTTGCTTTCGCGAAAAATGATATAGGTTCCGCCTCCTAAGGCGCGAGTCTCGCCCCCCGTGCGAGCGTCTGACGGCGAATTCTTGCGTCTGGCAGGAGGATGATCGCATGGCAGAAGATTGGCTGGCGGATGTCAGGAAATATGTCGCGGACGCCGACGAAACGGTGGTGTCGGCGATCGTCAAATATCTCGGCATAGCGCTCAGAAACCGCGATTCCTCGCTCGTTTCGTTCAGCGACAAGACCGAAACCGACCGCGTTCGCGAAAATTTCCTCAAAAAGAAACTCGGGCTCACGCACGATGATGCGACGCTCGATGCAGCGATCGCCGATGTCGGCGCGCGGATGAACGAGGACCGGACCAAGAACCGCGTCACCGTTTATTATCTTCTCGCCCAGCATTTTGGCCTGTTGTCGCTCTTTGGCGGCTCTGCGGGCGCCGCCGGCGCGGTAGGCGCTGCCGGTGCGGCGGCTGGCCTCGCCGCCGCGAGCGGTTTGGCTGGCGGTTCTGCTGCGGATGATTTTGGCAAGGATGACCCGGCGGCGGCGGCCGTGCCGTTGGCCGCGGCGGGCCTGACGGGAGCGGCCGCGACGCCCGCTGCCGCAGCGCCTCCGCCTGCGACCCCCTCGGTGGCACCGGCGCCATCTGCAGCGGCACCGCAGGCCGCTTACTCGAGCGGCGAAAGCGAAAAGGATGGCGGCGGAATGGGCTGGCTGCCCTGGCTGCTACTTTTGCTCGTGCTGGCGGCGCTGCTGTTCTTTGGCCTGCGCTATTGTTCAAAGCAGGAAGCCGCGGTCGCTCCGGCCACCGACGACACGGCGATCAGCGAGACGGTCGCACCAGCGGCGCCCGCTCCCGTCGCCGCTATTCCCGAAGGCGCGGGAGTCGTCGCGGCGGACCGCGAAGGCAAACCGATGCTGACGGTCTATTTCGACACCGGCAAATCGGAGGTCTCAAACGATCTCACGACGGCGGCATCGGCGGTGAAAACCTATCTCGACAGCAATCCGGCGGCGACGCTGGCGGTCTCGGGATATAATGATCCGACAGGCAATGCGGCGGCCAATGCCGAATTGTCGAAAAATCGGGCACAGAGCGTGAAGGCGGCGCTCGAAAAGCTCGGGTTCGCGGCAAACAAGGTCGTGCTCGAAAAGCCCGCCGAGGCGACGACGACGGGAACGGACAATTCGGCGGCGCGCCGCGTCGAGGTCACTGTAAAAGGCTGATCGTCTTTCGAACCGGATGATCAAGAGAGCGGGACCTGCGGGTCCCGCTTTTTTTTGCGCCGAGTCGCGACTCGCTGAGGCGGCTTACCCAATGCGCTCGAACCCGGAGATCATGATTCGCACCGGATTTTGAATCCGAAAA
>JAURVS010000033.1 GCA_030655355.1 Sphingopyxis sp. | reverse complement strand
GCGGACGAGCGCAACGAAGGTCATATAAGATAATTTAACATAATATATATTATCGGATAATTAGAATGAGCGACGCTGCAGTCCAATCTCCCATCACTCGCCTCCTCGCCATCATGGCGAAGCTTCGTGATCCCGATGGCGGCTGCGAATGGGATCTTGCGCAGAATTTTTCGACTATCGCGCCTTACACGATCGAAGAAGCTTATGAGGTCGCCGACGCGATAGCTGGTGGCAGGCCCGAAGTGATTTGCGACGAGCTTGGTGACCTGTTGCTCCAGGTCGTCTTCCACAGCCAGATTGCGACCGACGACGGCCTGTTCGGCTTCGACGATGTCGCCAATGCGATCAGCGACAAGATGGAACGCCGCCATCCGCATATCTTTGGTGATAGCCAGACTGATGATGTTCGCCAGCAATGGGAACAAATCAAGGCCGCTGAGCGCGCTGCCGACGGTCCGGTTGGCGCGCTCGACGGAGTCGCTCTGTCCTTGCCGGCGCTGCTCCGCGCGCAAAAGCTGCAGGACCGTGCCGCCCGCGTGGGCTTCGACTGGCCGGACCTCGAAGGCCCGCGCGACAAGATCGCTGAGGAACTCGCCGAAGTCGCGGCCGCCACCAGCGACGCCGAGCGGCATGAAGAGGTCGGCGACTTGCTCCTTGCGGTGGTCAATTATGCCCGACACCTTGGTGTCGATTCTGAAACCGCATTACGTGACGCCAATGCAAAATTTGCTCGGCGGTTTGCAGCGATGGAAGACCTTGCTGGTGGCAGCTTGGCAGGCCTGTCACTCGACGCGCAGGAAAGCCACTGGCTGGCGGTCAAGGCATCGGAGCGTCCTTAGTCGGCCATAGGCGTTCAAATCGCGCACTGTCAGCAGGGTCAATCCTGACGGTCAGCACGTGACCTTCTGCCTGGGGGTCGTCGGCCAACACTTCGCCGCGCGCGTGAAGCCACGCCGCCGCTTCGCCTTCGCTATAGGTCAGATAGATGCGCTGAACCTTGTGCAGCGCGGTCAATTGCGACGCCATAAGGATGCGCGCCGCCTCGACACCCTCGCCCGTTACCGCCGAGATAACTGCGACGTCGGAGCGCCGCCCTGCCATCTCCTCAATGTCCGCGCGGCGATCGGCATCGGCGGTATCGATCTTGTTCCAGATTTCGATACGCGGGATTGGCGGCGGTGCATCGCCCTCCCCGTCACCTTGCGGGCCATTCACGCCCAGCGAACCTAGGATAGCTTGCACATCGTCATATTGCGCTTCGCTGTCGGTATGCGCGATGTCGCGGACGTGGACGATCAGGTCGGCGGTCGTCACTTCTTCTAGCGTGGCGCGAAACGCCGCGACAAGTTCGGTGGGCAGGTCCGACACGAAGCCGACCGTATCCGACAGGATCGCCTTGTCGATGCCGGGCAGCCTAATTTCGCGCATCGTCGGGTCGAGCGTCGCGAAAAGCATATCTTCCGCCATGACGTCACTTCCCGTCAGGCGGTTGAAAAAGGTCGACTTTCCTGCGTTTGTATAACCAACAAGCGCGACCACGGGCCACGGCGCGCGCTGCCGTTTTGAGCGCTGGAGCTGGCGGGTCCGCCGCGCATCCTCAAGGCTTCGCCTTATGCGCGCCATGCGATTACGGATCATGCGGCGGTCGGCCTCGATCTGCGTTTCGCCCGGACCGCCGAGGAAGCCGAAGCCGCCGCGCTGACGTTCGAGGTGGGTCCAGCTACGCACCAGCCGCCCCGCCTGATAATCAAGATGTGCAAGCTCGACCTGCAACCGCCCTTCCGCGGTGGCCGCGCGCTCGCCGAAGATTTCGAGGATCAGGCCGGTCCGGTCGATCACCTTCGTGCCGAAGGCGGTTTCCAGATTGCGCTGCTGGATCGGACTGAGCGCCGCATCGACAACGACCAATTGGACGTTTTTCGCTGCAATATCAGGGGCTATCGCGTCGATCTGTCCAACGCCGAGCAACGTCGCGGCGCGCGTCTGACGCAGGCGCAACGTATGGACCGCTACCACGTCGAGCCCGATCGCGACGGCAAGCCCCTGCGCCTCCTCGGCGCGTGCTTCAAGGTCACGCGCGAGACGCTGGCTGTGCCATTCGGGCACGACGATGAGTGCGGCGGCGCCGCGCGTTACCTCGTCTTCATTGTCGATTATCGGGTCGATCAGGCGTTGTCCGCTTCTGCGTCCGGCTCGCTGTCGGTCAGATTGATCGGGCCGTTCGGCTGGACGGTCGAAATGGCGTGCTTATAGACTAGCTGAACCTGACGCTCGCGCTCGAGTAACATGCAGAACAGGTCGAATGCAACGATGTCGCCCTGAAGCATCACGCCGTTGACGAGGAACATCGTCACCGACTCATCCGACTTGCGGACGGCATTGAGGAAAACATCCTGCAACGCCTTGCCCTTGCTTGCCGGCGCATCGCGCAAATTGCCACCGAGAAGTGACAGATCGAAATCATGCGACGGCATAACCGTCGAGATCGCATGCTTGTATACCAGCTGCGACTGCCCGTCGCGGCGGAGAAGCAACGAGAAATTATCGAACCAGGTGATGATGCCCTGCAGTTTGACACCCTTGACCAGAAACATAGTCACCGGAGTCTTGCTTTTGCGGAGAGCGTTCAGGAAAATATCTTGGAGATTCTGATTTTTATCGGACACATTTGCCTCCTGTTTTTGGCGGTGAAACCGCGGGTATGACGCCGGTTTTCCGGCTTGTGAGACCAACTTCTCAAGTTCAATATGCGGCAAAGGTTACAAGACGTCTAGCGCAAAGCCTTCATGCTTCGCCGTCCGAACTCTCGGTAAGCCCCAAAAGTTTCAATTTGCGGTGAAGCGCCGAGCGCTCCATTCCGATAAAAGTCGCGGTCCGCGAAATATTGCCCGAAAACCGGTTAATCTGAATGCGCAGATACTCGCGTTCGAAATTCTCACGCGCCTCCTTCAGCGGGATGGCAGTGATCGATTCCGAATTGGGCAGGATATCGGTACCCCCGCGCACCAATTCAGCAGGGAGCATGTCGGCATCGATCCGGTTCAGCCGGTCGCTGGGCGCAAGGATCATGACGCGTTCGATCACGTTGCGCAGTTCGCGGACGTTACCCGGCCATTCGTGCGCCTGCAGCGCAGCCATCGCTTCCGAACTGATTTCGGGCGGCGCGACACGGCGATCGGCAGCGTAGCGGCGGATATAATGATCGCAAAGGCTGGCGATATCGTCGCGCCGCTCGCGCAGTGGAGGAATGTGAACCGGCACGACATTCAGCCGATAATATAGGTCCTCGCGAAAGCGGCTTTCCGAAATCTCGGTCATCAGGTCTCGCGCCGAACCCGAGATGATGCGGACATCGACGCGGATCATCGTTCGCCCGCCGACGCGCGTGAAGCTCTGGTCGGTGAGCACACGCAGGATCTTGCCCTGTGTGGTCAAGGGCATATCCGCAACCTCATCGAGGAACAGCGTCCCGCCATGCGCCTGCTCCAGCAGGCCAACGCGGATCGATCCATCCTCAGCTTCCGAACCAAAGAGTTCGGTTTCAACCGTTTCGGGATCCATGCGAGCCGATGAAATAACGCGGAACGGCGCATTCTGACGGCCGCTCCAGCCATGAAGGACGCGCGCGGCGACTTCCTTCCCAACCCCCGGCGCGCCTGTGATCAACACGCGGCTTCCCGTTCCGGCGACGCGCTTCAGCGTCGCGCGGACGTTATTGATCGCCGCGCTCGTCCCGGTCAGCTCGTCCGACGGCCCCGCTTTTTCGCGCAGCTGCGCATATTCAAATTTCAGCCGCTCATTCTCGGTCGCGCGTGCGACGAGGTGAAGCAGGCGCGACGCCTCGAAAGGCTTCTCGATAAAGTCAAAGGCACCGCGGCGGATCGCTGCAACCGCGGTGTCGAGCCCCCCGTGACCCGAAATCACAATGATCGGCAGTGTCGGATCGAACGCCTTGATCGCCTCGACCAATCCCAGCCCGTCGAGCCGAGACCCCTGTAACCACACGTCGATCAGCGCGAGCGAGGGTCGCCGCTGGCGGATTGCCTCCAGCGCCGCATCGCTGTCCGATGCCGTTCTTGCCTCATAGCCTTCGTCTTCCATGACGCCGGCGACAAGGTCGCAAATGTCTCGTTCATCATCGACGATCAGAATATCAAGCGCCATTATCTTCTCTGTCCTGCCGGTTCCGAATACGGCCGGGAACCACTTCACCTTCGTCCATCTCGTCTTCCCCGCCCTTTCCGGCCAATGGCCGCAAACGCTCGGGATGCAGGGTCAGCGTCACGCATGTCCCCTGCCCTTTCGGATTATCGGAAAATTCCAATTCTCCATAATGTTGCTCGACGATCTTCTTGACGATCGCGAGGCCAAGGCCGGTACCGCCCTGCCTCGTTGTCATATAGGGCTCGGCGATGGCATCGCGCGCTTCGGGAAGACCGATGCCGTCGTCGGTCACGCGAATGGCAATCTCGCCATTCGCGCCAACTGCCAATTCCGCGCCGACTGTCCCCGTTGCCACGGCGTCGGTGTTTTTATATTTTTCTTCAATTGCTTCGACTGCATTTTTGACGATGTTCGTCAAAGCCTGCGACAGCAATCGTCTATCACAGACGAGCGGTCCGATCTCTGTCGGCGTTTTGACCGCAAAGGCGATGTCGGGCTTTGCGACCTCAAACAGGAACACGCTCTGGCGTAAGATGTCACGCACATCCTCTACACCAAAGGTCGGCTTCGGCATACGCGCAAAGCTCGAGAATTCGTCGACCATGCGCCGCATATCGTGAACCTGCCGGATCACCGTATCGGTCAGTTTGCGGAAAGTCGCCGCATCGCCCGCAATCTTGTCGCCGAAACGCCGTTGAAGCCGTTCGGCAGCAAGCTGGATGGGAGTGAGCGGGTTCTTGATTTCATGTGCAATACGCCGCGCAACATCCGACCAAGCCGCACGGCGTTGATCGAGTAGCTGCTGGGTAATATCCTCGAAACTGAGCACGAAGCCATCGCCTTGCGCCACCGCCTTGGCCGCAAGAGTGGCTGGCTCGGCGTCTTTGCGCGAAAGCTGAACAATTGCTTCGCGTTCGTCGCCGATCAGAAGGCGCGCTAATTCCGGTGCAACATCGTCAAGCGGCTGGCCGGTCAACGATTCCGATGACTGGCAGATCAAACGCTCCGCCGCCGCATTGGCGAGGAGAATGCGGCGGTCCGCGTCGACCGACACCACCGCCGACGACTCGCCGCTGAGCACCGCCTCGATGAAGCTGCGCCGAGCTTCGAGTTGCTCATTCACGCTCACCAGAGCGCCGGTTTGGCCCTGAAGCTGCTCCGTCATTCGGTTGAAAGCCAGCGTCAGCACCGTGATTTCGTCATTTCGCGACGAGGGGGTGACTCTAACAGACAGATCGCCCCCCGCTGCGATCCTTGCGGCCCCGACCAGCGTTCCGAGCGGCCGCACAATGCGGTCGGCGACGACGATCGCGCCCACGACAGCGAGGGCCAGCAAAAGCAGCGAGCCGAGATACAGCGCACCGTTGAATTGAAGCTGCAACAACTGTGACCGCTCGAACAGCGCATTATAGTCCGCTAGGACCGTATTCGCGCGTTCGAATTGCTGAAGACCAAGCAAATTCGCTTTACGCGCGGCATAGAGATAAGCATTTTTTCGGCCGGGCAGACGGGTGACCGCTTCGATTCTGTCGCTGCGACGGGTCACGACAACGTCCTCGCCCGCGTTGAGCCGGGAAGCCATTGCGGGCGAAATACGTGCTTCGGCGGCGCGATTGTCGGGATCGATCATGGCCGGTGTGCGGGCGATCCCATCCGCGCCAATTTCAATGATCGCCGATTCATTCAACTCGCGAATGACGACCTGATTCAGATAGGCATCCGAAAATATGCTACTGTCGATCGGTATTCGTTCGAGATATTTTCCTACGTCCTGCGCCATGGCGACCGTATGCGCGCCGACCGATTGCTGGCTCTCCTCATAAAACGCCTGCGCGAGATTTGCCGCGTTCTCAAACATCCCGCGCGACCGATCCGAATACCAGAAATCCACGCCGAACTGGAAAAGCAGAGAGGCGAAAATCACCACGAGCATCGTTGGCGCGGCGGCGATCAGCGAGAAGAGCGCCACGAGTCTGACGTGAAGCCGCCCGTTGCCGCCAGCCATTGATCGGACTGCGCGCGCTCGGGCAACCCGGCTGCCAACCAACACGATCAACGCCATCGCAGGCACGAGATTGACGACCATGATCGCAGCAACCAGTGCCGGCGTCAGCAAGCGTTCGCTCTGCGCGTCGCCAGTAACGAAAATATAGGTCGCGATGCCGATGCTGACCATGAGCGCCAGCGCGTAATATTCCGGGGCGGCGAAGCGCCAGAAGCCCGAGCGCGCTTCCAAGCCGTCCGAATCCATATCGAAAGCTAAGGAAGTGGGCTGCGTCATTGTTGCTGTGTTACGACAAACCTGTTGCATAGAAAACACACAAACTGCGTGCCGGACGCGCAACTGTCTCGATTTTGGATCTCCTGGCAGTCCTCAGGGATGCGAGGGATCGATATCGAGTTGTCCGAGGCGCTTTCGCAGCGTGTTGCGGTTGATTCCCAACCGGCGCGCCGCCTCCAGCTGATTGCCACGGACGTCGCGGAGCACGCGGCGGAACAACGCGGCCTCGACAATGGCTTCTAGCTGTTGGTGGATATCGCCGTCGCCGGTCGTCCCCGCCATCTGTTCGCGTGCCCAATCGTCGACTGCCCGCGCGATAAGCGCTGCAGGTTCCACGGCACCACCGCCCTCTCCGCTCTCGTGGAGGACCGTCTCGACATCACGTACCGTGACGACGGTATCGCGCGAAAGCACCGCAAGCCGCTGAACGACATTGCCCAATTCGCGAACGTTACCCGGCCAGTCATAGCGTTCCAGCCACTGCATTGCTTCGGGCGCGAATTCCCTTTCAGGAAGGCCCGAACTCCGCCCGGCTTCGACGAAATGGCGGACAAGCGCCGCAATGTCACTACGCCGGTCCCGCAGCGGCGGCAGCGACACCGGAATGACGTTGAGGCGGTAGAAAAGATCCTCGCGGAACCGGCCATCAGCGACCAGCGTACGCATGTCGCGGTGCGTTGCGGCGATTACGCGGACATCCGCACGCAGCGCCTGATTGCCCCCGACCGTTGAATATTCATTGCTTTGCAAAACACGCAGCAACCGCGTCTGCGCCTCAAGCGGCATGTCGCCTATCTCGTCCAAAAACAAAGTGCCGCCCGCTGCCTGTTCGAACCGCCCGGCATTGCGACTGTGAGCGCCTGTGAATGCCCCTTTTTCGTGACCGAACAATTCGGCCTCGATCAATTCGCGCGGGATTGCGGCCATATTTATCGCGACAAACGGGCCCTTACGGCGAAGGCCGGTCGCATGCACGGCGCGCGCGACCACCTCTTTGCCGGTGCCCGACTCGCCGAGGATCAGAACGGCAAGATCGTTCGAAGCGAGGCGCGCAATCGTCCGATAAACGGCCTGCATCGCCGGAGCGCGGCCAATGAGACCGTGGCTGTCCGCTTGAGTTGCCGCATCTCTTGCAGCCGGTTCGGCGCGCCGTTGTAGCGCGGCGCGGACGCTTGCGGTCAGTTCGTCGAGGTCGAACGGCTTGGGCAGATAATCATAGCTGCCGATGCCCGTCGCGCGCACTGCTGTGTCGAGCGTATTTTGCGCCGACAGCACAATAATCGGAGTCGCAGGATCGACCGCCGCGCCCGACAGTGAATCGATGCCGTCACCATCGGGCAGGACGACATCGGTAATGATGAGATCGGGCCGATTGCCAGCCAGCCAGGCATTGCGCTCAGCGAGACTGCCCACCGAAGCGAACAGGCTGCATTCGCCGACCAGCGTTTCGCGGATGATCATCGCAATCGCAGGATCATCCTCGACCAACAGGATCGTCTTGCCCTTGCTCATGCCGCTCGACCCTTTTGCGCGACAGGAAGGTGAACGCGAAAGCGCGTCCAGTCGCCGTCGCGGATATGTTGAACCGTGCCGCCCATGTCGCGGGCCAGCTTGGCGACGAGCGCAAGGCCGAGCCCCCGCCCCTCACGCTTCGTCGTTACGAACGGGTCAAACAGATCACCGCGAATATCGGCGGGAACGCCGGGCCCATTGTCGCTAACGCTGACTTCGATCGGCAGCGCGATACGGCCGCGCCCGTCACCATTGTCGATCGACAGACCGTGCCGGTACGCCGTGCTCAGACGGACGACGCCATCGTCGCGCCCGCCAAGAGCCTCGGAGCCATTGGTCAAAAGATTGAGTAATATCTGTACCATGGCGTCATGGTTTCCGTGAACGAGCGGCAGCGACGGATCGAAATCTTCGGCAAAGCGAACGCCCGGAAACTGGCGTGCGCGTGCAGTCTCCATGGCCTGATGGATCGGTTGATAGAGGTTGATCGGGCCGCAGGCGATCGGCTGACCGCGCGAAAAATGCTCCATCTGATCGATCAGCGTCGCGATCCGATCGACCTCGGTGCAGATAAGTGTCGTGAACCGTTCGCCGCCGGCATCGGTCTTGCGCGCCAGCAATTGTGCGGCGCCCTTGATACCCGCAAGCGGATTTTTGATTTCGTGCGCCAGCATCGACGCCGCCGCGCCTGCCGCGCGTCCAGAACGACCGATGGCGCCGCCCATCAACTCGGCATCGCTTTGCGACGGCACCAGCGCAAGGATGCGGTGGCCACTGTTGCCATAGGGGACCATTTGCATGTCGACATAAATCGCCTTGCGACCGCCGACCGATATCTCGGCGCGATGCGCAAACAGCGCCGACGTCGCCGCGTCGCTCATCCGTTGACGATAGCTGCGGTCCATCTGGATGACGTCATAGATGACGCGCCCCACCATCGCCGAGCGGCTGACATTGCAGAGCTGCTCGGCGGCAGCATTGACGAAGAGCACGACGCCACCACTGTCGATCAACAGCGTCGGAACGGGGTGAGACTGGATCAGCTCGTCATGGTCGAAACTCGGGATGCTCGACGTGAGCGCGGTCACGCTGCCGCCTTGTGCAGGAACGGCGTGTAAAATCGCTCTAGCGCGTCGAGAACGTCGCGGCTGTTCGGGATCTGGTTGACCTTGTTACGGAATTCGGCCGATCCGTGGAGGCTTTTGACGTACCACCCAAGATGCTTGCGCGCCATATTGACGCCAGTGATCTCGCCATAATGGTCGATCATCGCGCGGTAATGCGATGTAATGACATCATATTGCTCGTCGATGCCCGGATCGGGGCGATCGCCCTCCCCGCGCAACGCTGCCATCACCTGGCCGAGAAGCCAAGGGCGACCATAAGCGCCGCGGCCTATCATCACGCCGTCGGCGCCGCTTTGCGCAAGCGCGGTGCGGGCATCGTCGGCCGAGCAAATATCGCCATTGACGATGACAGGGATAGATACCGCTTCCTTGACACCGCGGACAAACGCCCAGTCGGCTTCGCCGCGATACATCTGGTTGCGCGTACGGCCATGCACAGTGACAAGCTTGGCACCGAGATCCTCGGCGATATGCGCGAGTTCAGGGGCGTTCAGGCTGTCATGGCACCAGCCCATGCGCATCTTCACCGTCACCGGCACCTTTACCGCCTTGACGCAGGCTTCGATCAGCGCCGAGGCGAGCTTCAGGTCGCGCATCAGCGCCGATCCGGCATCGCCATTGGTGACCTTGCGCACCGGGCAACCCATGTTGATGTCGATGATCGCCGCACCTCGATCTTCGTTCAGCCTCGCCGCCTCGCCCATTTCATAAGGGGTGCAGCCGACCAGCTGCATCGACACTGGCTCTTCGACCGGGTCCCATGCCGCCTTCTGGATCGACTGGCGCGTTTCACGGATCGCCGCCTGGCTGGCGATCATTTCCGTGACGTTAAGACCCGAACCGAAGCGGCGCACGAGCTTGCGGAAAGGCAAGTCGGTGACGCCCGTCATCGGCGCGAGGATCACTGGATCCGCGATGGTGATGTTGCCGATCTGGATGGGCCGCAGCGGCGCCATGGCGAAACCTTCGTCGATTGCCTAAAAATTAAGCAGCGCCCCTACACGCTAAGCGGCT
>JAURVS010000032.1 GCA_030655355.1 Sphingopyxis sp. | reverse complement strand
CGTGACGGCTACGCCGACGACCTATCTGCACATAGGCGATAAAATGCGTGTCGAACGGCTGTCGCCCGATCGTGAACGGGTGAAGGCGGCGTCGATGGCGGCGGCGCTCAAGGTCTGGGCGGCTGCTGCGAAGCCGTGACTCTGTCAGTGGGACGCGAGCAGCACGACCGAGCCAATGGTCGGATGCTCGCTTCATCTCGACATCTCGAGCTTGGCTGATGGCATATGGATCAGTCGGTCTTGCCGCGCAAAGAATGCCGCACTGCATGGCTGAAGCGGACCGGTCGAGACGACGATCCTGCCCACCGCCAGTGCGTTGACGAGCCAATAAACAACGACGTCATGTGGGTCGAAGGCTAGGCTCCTTGAACGGTCCGCTTCACGGGAGAAGGATATGAAAGTGCGCCGCTTGTTGCTGAGGGTCGCGCTCGCCGGGCTGGCAATCAACGTCGGGCCCGCGCTCGCACAGACAGGGACCAAAGTCACCATCGATACCGGCGAGCTTGCCGGCGCTGCAGAAGCTGATCTCGCAGTGTTCCGGGGCATACCCTATGCGGCTCCGCCGGTCGGGCCGCTCCGCTGGAAAGCGCCGCAGGTGCCCGCTGCATGGACCGGAGTTCGCCAAGCCCGCAAGTTCGGAGCGGCATGTCCGCAGGACGAAGCGCACAAGGAGCCCTGGGCACAGGTCGGCTCGCGGAGCGAGGACTGCCTGTTTCTCAATGTCTGGCGGCCGCTGCGCGCGGGCAAATATCCGGTGATGGTTTTCATTCATGGGGGCTCCTTCACCTACGGCGCGGCTGGCGTGCCGCTGTACGACGGCACCGCGCTCGCCCAACGCGGCGCGGTGCTGGTCACCATCAACTACCGCCTCGGGCGGCTCGGCTATTTCGCGCATCCGGCGCTGACGAGGGAAGATCCCGAAGGCAGGCTGGGCAATTATGGGATCATGGATCAGATTGCCGCGCTCGAATGGGTCAAGCGCAACATCGCGAAATTCGGCGGCGATGCAGAAAATGTTACGATCTTCGGCGAATCCGCAGGCGGCGGCTCCGTCCAGCTCTTGATGGGGTCGCCCGCCGCGAAAGGTCTCTTCCACAAGGCGATCTCGCAATCCGGGGCGGGCAACACCGTGTTGCCTCCGATCCGAGGCGGCGTGGTGAATGCCGAGATGATCGGCGAAGCTTGGTCAGACAGCCTCGGCCTCAAAGAGGCAACACCTGCGCAGCTTCGGGCGGTTCCGGTTGCCGAACTGCTCAATAACGGCCGCGCTTTTCCCTTTCTCGATGGGAAGATCGTGACGCGTAGCCCTGGCGATCCGTTTTACACCAAGGAAGCAGCGCGCATCCCGCTGATGATCGGAGGCAATTCGAACGAAGCCAGCCTCAAGCTCAAGGAGGCGATGATAAAGCCGCAGATGGGCGACGCTTTCCCCGAGCTTCTGGCAGGCTATGCCGCGCGCGGCAGCAAAGTACCCGCGGGAGATCTGCTGGCTGCAGAAGCTGGATTTCTGCTCCCGTCCTATACGATCGCCGACTGGCATGCGGCGGCGGGCAACAAGACCTTCGCATATTATTTCGACCAGGTGCCAGTTGATCAGCGTGCGACCGCCGCAGGCACCGATCATGGCGGTGAGATGGAGTATGTCTTCGGGTCGCAGCCGGTCGAGCATCGCTGGGACGCAGACGACAAGCGCGTATCCAAACTGGCGGGCGATTATTGGGTCCGTTTCGCTGCAACGGGCGACCCTAATGGCGCGGGGGAACCGCGTTGGCCGGCGGTGACCAGCGGCCCAACCACCTATCTCCACATCGGCGCAATGCCGCGCATTGAACGGCTGACGCCGCTGCAGATCAAGGCCCGCGACCTCGCGATGGCAAGCTCGATCAAGGGGTGGGTAGCGACGCCGAAGCCGTAAGCGGAAGGTAAGGGGAGAGATGAGATGACCGACAATGACTTCCAGAACGAGCCAACCGCGACGGCCCAGGTCGCTCGCCCGCGTCGGCTACGCCGCTGGGTTCTGAGAGGGCTGGGGACGATCGGAGTGCTGTTGGTGCTGCTGGTCGCCGCTTTCTGGTGGGTCGGCGGCTTCTCGATGATTGCGCGCTCGCAGGCGCCATCCACCCCATTCGACGCGGTCAAGCCGCCGCCTGCGCCCGATTATGCCGCGGCCAATAGCTGGCTGGCGCTGCCCGGTCGTAATGGCCTCGAGCGCTCGACCGCGCCCGGCACTGCTCCGATCAGTGAAGCCGACGCCCCCGCCGACGTCTTTTTCGTCCATCCGACCACCTATAAGGTCAACGGCCCGTGGAACGCCCCCTTCGACGCCTCGGACAAGGACGCGCCGCTCAACCCGCCTGTGCTGCTCGATCAGGTCAGCGTGTTCAACGGCTGCTGCCTGATGTACGCGCCCCGTTACCGTCAGGCGACGCTGGGCGGGCTCAAGGATTTCAAGGCAATCGAGCTGGCCTATGGCGATGTCGCCAGTGCTTTCCGTTACTTTCTCGAGCATCAGAATAAGGGCCGCCCCTTCATTATCGCCTCGCACAGCCAGGGCACCGCGCATGCGATCAAGCTGCTG
>JAURVS010000018.1 GCA_030655355.1 Sphingopyxis sp. | reverse complement strand
CTGACCGCAACCCGACCGCCGCGCCGCACGAAAAAGGGGGCGGCCTCCCCCGAAGCCGCCCCCTTAGCGCGTGGTCGCTGACCCGCTAGGCTGTCAGAAGGACGCGCCCAGCGTAAAGACCACGGTTGGATCGTAAAGCGTATCGACGGCCTTGATGCCCGTCTTTTTGACGTCGGTGTCGATATATTGGACCGAGAAGGTCAGCGGTCCGGCGGCGAAAGACGCACCGAGCGCCCAGTCGATATAATTGCTATCGGCCGATACGAGCGCAAGCGAGCCGTCCGAATAGCCAGCGCTGGCGGTCAGAGTGACCGGTGTGTCGGGGATCCCGGCGGCAAGGCCCAAGTTCAGATAGATATTGTCGTCGTCGCCCAGCGAATTCTGCTTGGGAGCATAAGCGACGGTCGCGGTCGCGCCGACCGGGCCGAGGGTGTGCGAGATCTTGCCGATGCCCTCGAAATAGTCGGTCGGTGCGCCGCCGTCATCGCTGCCGGGATAGGTGTAGTAGGTAACGCCGAGATCGACCTTGGTGCCAGAGGCGATTTCGGTCGCGAAGCCGCCGTAGACGTCGAGTTCGAATTTGCCATAAGCGGGGCTATCGGGAAGCGACGAGCCCCAGACGCCAGCGTAAAACCCGCTTTCGTGGCTGACCGTCAGCGTCGGCTGGACAGCAACCTTCTCGTTCGACAGCGAGACGCCGCGGAAACGATAGTCGGAGGTAACCGCAATGCCGCCGTTAAGCGAGAACGGGCCGCTGGCTTCTTCTTCCTGAGCGAAAGCGGGCGTCGACATCGCCGACGCGGCGAGCAGCATGCCGAAACACGCTTTGGTAAGAAACTTCATGGGTGATCCCCCTAATAAAACAACGGATCGTCCCGGCCTGCCGTACGTGTTCATGCCTCTTGTTGTGGGCTTGTAACGACGAACGCGTCCGAAATTGCCGATTTTGCTGCGATGCACAAACGAAAATTGCGTCTCATGTTGAATCCGCGTCAGACTGTGTCTTTCGCGCAACAGCCGGTTCGCTTTGCCAATCCGCCGCCGGACGGCTAAAGAGCGCCCAACATCTCCCCTTATCGAGCACCATATCATGAGTGACCATAATCCCGGCCTGCGCCCCTGGCGCGACATAGCGCGGCGGACCAGCCGCCAGATCATGGTCGGTGCCGTCCCGGTTGGCGGCGGCGCGCCGATCAGCGTCCAGACGATGACCAACACGCTGACATCGGACCCGGTCGCTACGATCAACCAGATCCGCCGCTGCGAGGAAGCCGGTGCCGATCTGATCCGCGTCTCGTGCCCCGACACCGAATCGACCGCGGCGCTCGGCCAGATCGTTCGCGCGTCGCGCATCCCGATCATCGCCGACATCCATTTCCACTATAAGCGCGCGCTCGAAGCCGCCGATGCCGGCGCTGCGTGCCTGCGCATCAACCCCGGCAATATCGGATCGTCCGAGCGTGTCGGCGAAGTCGTTCGCGCTGCCAAGGCAAACGGCTGCGCCATCCGCATCGGCGTCAACGCCGGCAGCCTCGAGAAAGACCTGCTCGAAAAATACGGCGAGCCCTGCCCCGAGGCGCTCGTCGAGAGCGCGCTCGACCATATCAAGCTGCTGCAGGACCACGACTTCCACGAGTATAAGGTCGCCGTGAAGGCGAGCGACGTCTTCCTCGCGGTCGCCGCTTATGCGCAGCTCGCCGACGCCGTCGACTGCCCGCTCCACCTCGGCATCACCGAAGCTGGCGGCCTGATCGGCGGCACCGTCAAATCGGCGCTCGGCATCGGCAATCTGCTGTGGGCCGGGATCGGCGACACGATCCGCGTCTCGCTTTCGGCCGAACCCGAGGAAGAAGTGCGCGTCGGCTACGAAATCCTGAAATCGCTTGGCCTGCGCACCCGCGGCGTCCGCGTCGTCTCCTGCCCCAGCTGCGCCCGCCAGGGCTTCGACGTCATCCGCACCGTCCAGGCGCTCGAAGACGCGCTCGGCCACATCAAGACCCCGATGTCGCTTTCGGTCCTCGGCTG
>JAURVS010000014.1 GCA_030655355.1 Sphingopyxis sp. | reverse complement strand
CGACACCCGTCGTCCACACCGCATCTGCACTTCGTAGAACAAGTGTTGACATCACGCGACGCACTGCAAAATTGCCGTCAGCGACCCGTCCTCCTGCTCAAAGTTCAAAGGGGCATCCTCATGAAAGTCTTTCCTTTTCTCGGCGCCGCAACGCTCGCTCTCGCGACGGCCTTCTCGGCCAGCGCGCAGACCGCGGCAAAAGCAGCCGACGCCGCCGCGCCGGTCCCGCCGATCGCTTACAAGGAACGCATACTGAAGAACGGGCTGCGCGTACTGTCGCTTCAGGATGGTTCGACCCCCAATGTGATGGTGTCGGTCTGGTACGATGTCGGGTCGAAGCATGATCCCGATAAGCGCTCGGGCTTCGCGCATCTTTTCGAGCATATCCTCAGCCGCAAGACGGTGAACATGCCTTATAACATGATCAACCGGTTGACCGAGGATGTCGGCGGGGTGCGTAACGCTTCGACCAGCTTCGACCGCACCAACTATTACGAGACGGTCCCCGCGCAATATCTCGAAACGATGCTGTGGACGCATGCCGAGCGCATGGCGCGCCCCGTCGTCGACAAGGAAGTGTTCGAGACCGAACGCAACGTCGTGAAGGAAGAGCTGCGTCAGCGCGTTCTCGCGCCGCCCTATGGCCGCCTGTTCAACTTCGCGCTGAGCGAAAACACCTTTGACGTCCTGCCGCACCGCCGCCCGGTGATCGGCACGATCGCCGACCTCGACGCCGCGACGCTCGAAGACGCGCGTGCGTTCCACGAAGCCTTCTACGGGCCCGACACCGCGACGCTGATCGTCGCGGGCAATTTCGACGAAGCGCGGCTCCAGTCGCTCGTCGACAGCTATTTCGCCGCGATCCCCAAACGGACGAAAGCGATCCCGCTCGCGATCAAGGGCAAGGAACCGCCGATGACGTCGCGCCGCGTCAACGCGACCGGCCCCAATGTGCCGCTGCCCGTCGTCGGCGCGATTTATAAGGCACCCGGCGCCAGCCATCCCGACACCGCCGCGCTCGAAGTGATGAACGCAATCCTGTCGAGCGGCGAAAATTCACGCATGCACAAGGCGCTCGTCCGCACCGGGCTGGCGAGCGAGATCGACGCCAGCGTCGATTTCACCGAGGAAGCCGGCGGCCTCACCCCCTTTGCGATCCTCAGCGACGGGCAGGACCCCGAAAAGGTCGCCGCTGCGCTCGACGCGGTTCTGGCGGGTATCAGTTCGTCCGCAGTAACCGACGCCGAACTCGCCGAAGCCAAGACCGAATTGCTCGCCTCGACGCTCGCCGAACGCGAAACCTTCTCGGGCCGTGCGTTCGAACTTGGTGAAGCGCTCGTCCTCACCGGCGATCCGCAGGCCGCGAACAAGCGCCTTGCCGCGATCGGCCGCGTGACCAAGGCCGACATATCGCGCGTCGCCAAAACGTATCTCGATTCCAAGGCGCGCGTCGAACTGCGCTACACCGCGGGTGACGGCGACCCGAAGAGCTGGGCAAACCCCAAGCCGATGCCCGTCTTCCCGAGCGTCCCCGCCGCCACCGGAACCCCGAACGAACTGGCCGCCGAAGCCGCGCGACAGGCACCACCTGCGCCGACCGCCGCGCCCGCATTGATCGCGCCGAAGATCGCCGAAACGCGCCTCGCCAACGGCATCCGCATCGTCGCGGTCAAGACCGGCACCGTCCCGCTCGCGACGCTCAGCGTCGTGATCGGCGGCGGCGCCTCGACCGATCCCAAGGGCCGCGCTGGTGTCGCGACGATGGCCGCAGACCTCGCCGCGAAGGGCACCGCGACGCGCTCGTCTGAAGACATCGCCGCCGCACTCGAAAGCCTTGGCGCGACGATCAACGCCGGTGCCAGCCCCGATGGCAGCATCTTCTCGGTCACCGCGCCCGCCGCGAATCTCGACGCGGTCGGTACGATCCTCGCCGACGTGATCCGCAATGCCAGCTATCCGCAGGCCGAGTTCGAGCTGGAACGCAAGCGCATGACCGACGGCCTGCGAGTCGCGTTGAACAACCCCGGCGCGATCGCCGCAATGGCCGCGCAGCCGTTGCTTTATGGCGCGGCGCCCTATGGCGGCCAGGCTGGCGGCACGGTCAAAAGCCTCGCCGCCATCACGCGTGACGACCTCGTCGCCTACCGCCGCGCCTGGTGGCATCCAGCGAACATGTCGGTCGTCGTCACCGGCGGCATCGATCCCGCAGCTGGCGACGCGCTCGCAAAAAGGCTGTTCGGCGACTGGAAAGCCGAAGGCCCCGCGCCGACGCTGCCCCAATCACGCGCAGGCGCGGCCCAGCCGCCGCGCACGATCGTCATTGACTTGCCCGGCGCCGGACAGGCGGCGGTTCTCGCCGCGGTGCGCGGGGTCAGCCGCTCGGACACGAATTATCCGTCGCTCCTGCTCGCCAATTCGGTGCTCGGCGTCGGCTCGAACGGTCGCCTCTTCACCGAGGTGCGCAGCAAGCGCGCGCTAAGCTATGGCGCGTACAGCTCGATGCCGTCGCGCGCCGACGCCGCGCTGCTCAGCGCGAGCGCGCAGACGAAGAATGAAAGCGCGACCGAAGTCGCCGAAATCTTCCTGAACGAGTTCAAGCGCCTCGGCGCCGAACCGATCACCCCCGACGCGCTCGCCAAGCGCCGCGCTTTTCTAGAGGGCGCCTATGGCCGCCAACTCGAGACCGGCGGCGGTTATGGCGCGATCGTTGCCGGGCTGATCCTTCAGGGGCTCCAGCCCGCCGACGCACTCGACTATGCGGCGCGTCTGGGCGCGGTGACACCAGAAGCGGCAAATGCGATCGCGGCGAAGAATGTCACGCCCGAAAACGCGTCGCTGATCGTCGTCGGCGATGCGGCGAAATTCATCGACAAGCTCCGCGCGCTCCGCCCCGACCTAGTGGTCATCCCGGCGCATCAGCTCGACCTGGATGTACCGACTTTAGGCGCCGAGGCTCGGTAACCCGTCCATGATGGCGGTGAGCGCGAGAGCATTCTCGCGCTCCATCGCGCTATGCCCGGCGTTGGTGACGACATAGGTGGCCGGCGCGGTGCCCGCGTCGCTGAGCGCCGCGACCAGCCGCGACGCCTGCGTCAACGGGCACACTTCGTCGAAGCGTCCGTGGACGATATGCACCGGAATGCTCGCCAGCGTCGCGATATGGTCGAAGAAATGCCCCGCCGCGAGGAACAGCGCATTGGCGAAATAATGCGCCTCGATCTGCGCAAAACAGAGCGCGAAATCCGCGTCACCAAACTTCCCCGTATCCGCTGTCTCGGGGATCATGTTCGAGATGACGCCCTCCCAGAGCGACCAGGTCACCGCAGCGTTCAACTGCCGCGCCTTTTCCGCATCATTCGCGGGCACGAGATCGAAGATCGCCTTGTACGACTTCATCACATCATTGCGTTCGCCGGGCGTCAGCTCGGACAGCAGCGCCGCCCACTCTTCGGGATACTTCATATAGGCGCCGGGTTCGGTCAGCCCATAAGGATCCTGATCCCATGTCCCGGCATTGCCCTGATAGAGATAGAGCATATCCTCGGGCGCCCCGAGGAATATCCCGCGCAGGATCAGGCTCGCGCAATGCGCCGGATGCGCGATGGCATAGGCCATGGCGAGCGTGCTGCCCCAACTCCCCCCGAACACATGCATCGGCCCTGCAATTTCGAGTTCGTCGCGCAATTTCTCGATATCGCCGATCAGATCGGCGGTCGTGTTCTTCGCCAGCGCAACCGCCGGGCCCGCCGAGGCAACATTGGGCTCGCTTTTTCCGCATCCGCGCTGGTCGAACAGGATGACGCGATAGCGCTTGGGGTCGAAGAAGCGCGCCATCGCGGGCGCGCACGCGCCGCCGGGGCCCCCATGGAGGAACATCACCGGCTCGCCCGCGGGATTGCCATATTCTTCCCAGTAAATGCGGTGCGCGGGGTCGCGGTCGACCTCCAGCCAACCGAAGTTCAGGCAAGCCGGCTGCGGATAGATCCAATCGTCACCGATCTTGCTGGAGGTCTGCAACCGTGAAAAATCCATATCTCTCAGCCTCGCAAATGATTTCAGCCGCCAGCGACTTCGCATTTCAGGCTTAACCTTCCGCACGGCCATGTCCACCGCTTCGGAACTTATGGGGGCAGGCCATCGTTCAAAAACCACCCCTGATCGCGGGATGGATGACGCGCCGACAAAGCTGCGCATGGCTGAAATCTCGGGGTTGGGCACTCGCATTTGGAAAGCAATTTCCATCTGCATCAAAAAGGAGTGGTGTATGCGTTTCCAACCCATCCTGCTCAGCGCGCTTGGCGCGCTGGCACTCTCGGCCTGTTCGCAGAAGGAAGAAGTCGCGGTCGCGCCGCCGCCGCCGGGTGCGGTTCCGGGTAGCGTCGCCGCCGATCGCGACGGCGACGGCATCATCGACGGCTATTATACCTCGGACGGCATCTACCATCCGAATCTGCCGCCGGCACCGCCGCCGCCGCCGCCCGCTCCGTCGCGGCTGGGAGAACGCGGCTGAACACGCATGTTCGGGGAGCGCAGCATCGCCGCGCTCCCCTTTTCCTCGCGTTGCTGGCCCTCGGCGGCGCAATCGCTCCGCCCGTCCTTGCCGCGCCTGCGCCGCAGGGCGCAGCCATCCCGATTGCAACCGCGATCCGCGAAGAGGCTGGCGGCGACGTCAAACGCTTTTACGCCGCGCGTGCCTACAGACCGCTGTGGGTTCGCGCGGGCAAGATCGGACCCGAGGCCGCGACTTTGCTCGGCTATTTGTCGACCGCGTCGCGCGACGATCTGAAATCCTCATCCTATGATCTCGAAAAACTCGAAGAGCTGATCGCCCGCGCCCGCGGCGGCGATCCGCAAGCGCTCGCCCGCGCCGATATCGCGCTCTCGACTTCGTTCGCGCGCTACGTCCGCGACATGCGCAGCCCTGGCAAGGCGAAGATGGACTATGCCGACCGCTCGCTGAAACCGAAAAAGGCGGATGCCGAAACGATCCTCCGCGCCGCGGCCTTCCCCAAGGATTTCGGCGCCTACGTCAAGAATATGGGCTGGATGAGCGAACATTATGTCCGCATGCGTGCCTTGATGGGCCGCGCGCAGACGCAGCGCGCGTCGAAGGACATAATGACGCGCCTCCGCCTCAATCTCGACCGTACCCGAATTCTCCCCGGACCCTATGTCCATCACATCATCGTCGACGCCTCGTCGGGCCAGCTCTGGTATTATGATGCGGGCAAGCGCGCTGGCATGATGAAGGTGGTCGTCGGCGCTCCCGAAACGCAGACCCCGATGCTCGCCGGCAAACTGCAATGGGCGATCCTCAACCCCTATTGGAACGTCCCCGACTATCTCGCGCAGAAGAGCATCGCGCCCAAGGTTCTCGCCGGACGCAGTCTTGCCTCACTGCGCATGGAAGCGCTGTCCGACTGGGGTCCGAGCGCGCGCAAGCTCGCGCAGTCCGAGATCGATTGGCCCGCGGTGGCGTCGGGCAGCGAGGTGCTGCGCCTCCGCGAACTTCCCGGCGGCACCAATTCGATGGGCAAGGTCAAATTCCTCTTCCCCAATGACGAGGGCATCTACCTCCACGACACCCCCGAGCGCGCCTTGCTCGGCAAACCCGACCGCCATTTCAGCAATGGCTGCATCCGCCTCGAAAACGCGGGTCAGCTTGGCCAGTGGCTGCTGCACCGCTCGATCAACTCCAAGTCGAAGACCCCCGAACAGGCGGTCGCGCTTCCAGTCGAGGTCCCCGTCTATCTGACCTACATCACCGCCATTACTACCGACCGTGGCATCGCCTTCCGCGACGATGTGTACGGCCGCGACGGGTAGCCGACACTCACTGGCCGACCGCCCCTTACGTCTTGAACTGCAGGCAGTTGACCCGCCACAGCGAAACGTACAGACCTTGCTCCTCACTGAAAAAGGGGCGAATCTTCATGCGCAAACTGGCACTGTTCGGGGCGAGCCTCCTCGCCCTCACCTCGCAACTCGGTCTCGCGCAGGAAGAAGCGGCGACGCCCGCTCCCGCCGCCGAAACCAGCGCAGCGGCCCCCACATCGGCTTCCGCCGTCGGCAGCGCCCGCAAAGGCCCCGAACGCCGCCTCACCGGCGCCGACCTGTTCGACCTGTCGATCGCTTCCGACCCGCAGATCAGCCCCGATGGCCGCCACATCGCCTATGTCCGCCGCTCGAACGACATCATGTCCGACCGCGCGGTCAGCTCGATCTGGCTGATCGACACCGCGACGGGCGAGGAAACTCCGGTGGCCGGGCGCAGCGGCGGCGCTTTTTCGCCGCGCTGGTCGCCTGACGGCAAACGTCTCGCCTTTGCCTCGGCCGAAGGCGGCAGCGCGCAGCTCTGGGTGCGCTGGATGAACAGCGGCGAGGCGGTGCGCCTCACCGGCCTTCCGACCAGCCCGTCAAGCTTGGCGTGGTCCCCCGACGGCCGCTCGATCGCCTACACGATGCTGGTAAAGGACGAAGGGCCGAAATTCGGCAGCGCCCCTGCGAACAAGCCCGAAGGCGCGAAATGGGCAGAGCCGCTCGAGATCCGCGACCTCCTCACCTATCGCGTCGACGGGCAAGGCTATGTCGAGCCCGGCTTCGAGAAAATCTTCCTCGTCCCCGCGACGGGCGGCTCACCGCGCCAGCTTACGTTCGGCCCCTATCATGACGGCGGCCCTTTGAGCTGGTCGCGCGACGGCCGCACACTCTATTTCACCGCGAACCGCAAACCAAACTGGGAAAATGACCCGGTCGAAAGCGAAGTTTACGCGCTCGACGTCGCGGGCGGCCAGGTCACCGCGCTTACCGACCGCAACGGCCCCGACGGCAACCCGATCGTCTCACCCGATGGCAGCAAGATCGCCTATGTCGGCTTCGACGACGCGGGACGCGCGTATGAAAATACCGAGCTTTACGTCATGAACCGCGACGGCACCGGGAAACGCAGCATCACCGGCAAATGGGACTATGGCGTCGATGGCATCCAGTGGGCCGCCGACGGCCGTGCGGTCTATGCCCAATATGACGATCATGGCGAACCCAAGGTCGCGCGCATCGGCCTCGACGGCTCGGTTCGCGATGTTGCAAAGGGCCTGTCGGGCGGTGGCCTCGACCGTCCCTATAGCGGCGGCAGCTTTACCGTGTCCGACGGCGGCGCGATCGCCTTTACCGGCGGCACCGCGACGCGCCCGGCCGAAGTCCAGCTCGCACGCGGCGGATCGACGCGTATCTTCACCGACCTCAACCGAAGCTTGCGCGAAGTGAAATCGCTCGGCGAGGTTCGCAAGATCACCGTCGCCTCCAGCCATGATGGCAAGACGATCGAAGGCTGGCTGACGCTGCCGCCCGGCTATGTCCAGGGGAAGAAAGTGCCGCTGATCCTCGAGATCCATGGCGGCCCGTTCACTGCTTACGGCCCGCATTTCTCGACCGACAATCAGCTTTACGCCGCGGGCGGCTATGCCGTCCTTTCGGCGAACCCGCGCGGCTCGACCAGCTATGGCGAAGCCTTCGCGAACGAAATCGACAAGGCCTATCCGGGCAATGATTATTTCGACCTCATCAGCATCGTCGATCGCGCGATCGAGCTTGGCGTCGCCGATCCCGATGCCCTGTTCGTCACCGGCGGTTCGGGCGGCGGCGTGCTCACCAGCTGGATCGTCGGCAAAACGAACCGTTTCAAGGCCGCAGTGACGCAGAAGCCGGTGATCAACTGGACGACACAAGCGCTCACCGCCGATGGCGCCGCGCTGTTCGGTCCCTATTGGCTCGGCGCGCAGCCGTGGGAAAAGCCCGAACTTTTCTGGTCGCGCTCGCCGCTTTCGCTCGTCGGCAATGTCGAGACACCGACGCTAGTCATCGTCGGTTCGGAAGATTACCGCACCCCGGCCAGCGAATCCGAACAATATTACACCGCGCTCCGCCTCCGCGGCGTCCCAACCGCGCTGATCAAGGTTCCCGGCGCCAGCCACGGCGGCATCGCCGCGCGGCCCTCGCAATCGGCCGCCAAAGCCTCGGCAATCCTCGCCTGGTTCGAGAAGTACAAGAAAGGCTGGACGCGTCCGGCGAGCGACACAGCGGCGAAATAGGTCGTCGTCTTCCGCAGACCCTCCCCATCGCGCAGCCATGGGGAAGTTCTTGATGCCGCTGGCATCGCTCTCACTCCCTTCGTCATCCCGGGCTTGACCCGGGACCCGCCTCGCTTCCGCGCAACACCAAAAAGACAAGACAGGCCCACGATCAAGTCGGCATGTGACCCTTTGCGACAAGTAGATTTTGTTCCCCGGCGAAAGCCGGGGCCCACGCGGCGCAGCGCTGTGCTTTCGGGTCCCGGCTTTCGACGGGAGGCGCTCACCTGCTCCACCGGCATAATCGCCGATCAAGCCCGGGTGACGATGAACGAGCCGCAAAAACCACCCTTCCAAAAAATTAGAACAGCCCAATATCAGTAACTTATAACTATATCGTATCCGATTTAATCGGCTACGCTTGACTATCCGTGGCAACTCACTTAATTGCATCGCATCCGATCTAAACGGATACGATCAAACTTACCCGAAAGGAACCACACATGACCGACAAAATCCTCTTCTCCGGCACCACCCACGTCAAAGGCGGCCCCGATGGCTATGCCCGGAGCACCAATGGCGTCCTCGACATTGCGCTGCCGCAGCCGCACCCCGCCGCCGAAAATCTCTTCGCTGCCGCATGGTCGGCCTGCTTCATCGGCGCGCTGGAACTCGCCGCCGGTCAGCGCAAGGTTGCGCTCCCCGCAACGCCCGAAGCCGACACGACGATCGAATTGCTGAATCGCGGCGCCGACGGCTTCGTCCTCCGCGCCCGCCTCGACATTCATGTCCCCGGCGTCGACCGCGAAGTCGCCCGCGAGCTCGTCGATCTCGCGCACAAGCTCTGCCCCTATTCGAAGGCTGTCGAAGGCAATATCGACATCGAACTCAACCTCGCATGATGTTTCGACCGGGCGGTGCCGCCAAATCCTCAGGCGCCGCCCGGTTGACACCATCGGATTCCGATTTCATCGTATACGCTTGAATTATCGAATCTTCACCAAGGAAGCCCCATGACGAAGTCGCCTGCCCCCGAACGGCCCAAGCTCGGCGAGTTCCTCTGCTTTGCGATTTATTCGGCGAACCTCGCTTTCGGGCGCGCCTATCGGCCGATCCTCGAAAAGCTGGGGCTCACCTACACCCAATATGTCGCGCTCGTCGCGCTGTGGGAACAGGACGACCAGACCGTCGGCGAGCTTGGCGAGAAGATGTTTCTCGAATCGAACACGCTGACGCCGATCCTCAAGAAGCTCGAACAGACGGGCTTCATCGAACGCCGCCGCGATCCCGCCGACGAGCGCCAGGTGCGGATCATCCTCACCCCCAAGGGCAGCGAATTGCGCAGTCAGGAGATCGGCAATGAGTTGTTCGACGCGACCGGGCTCGGCGACAGCTTCTTCGACGTCCAAAAATCGGTTGCGAAGCTCCGAGACAATCTGATGCGCTCGCTGGACGACTGACCAAGGCGCCTAGGCGGCGTCGTGAAAAATCACGCCCAGCGTGTGCCGCCGCCCCGACCGGATCGCGCTCACCCCATGGCGCATCGCAACGCGGTAATCGCCGCGCGCGCCTTGCACCGGCCGCACATTGACCGCAAAGACCACCGCATCGCC
>JAURVS010000004.1 GCA_030655355.1 Sphingopyxis sp. | reverse complement strand
GGCGCGCCTGAATATTCTGCCAATCGATATGATAGGCGGTGACGTCGACGGTGAGCGTCCGGTCGATCAGGTCGAAGCGCGTCCCGATTTCGAAATTCTTCGTCGTGTCGCTGTCGAAGGTCAGCGGCAGGCCCGGCGTTGCGAGCGAATAGACGTTGGCGCCGCCGATGCGGAACCCTTCCGAATATAGCCCATAGACCATTACATCGTCCGACGGCTTCCACGTCAGCGAAACCTTCGGGATGAAGTCCGAATCCTTGCTCGTCGCGGGCGAGAAATCGAACGGCGGGATAAGATTCGCGTTGGGCAGATATTGCAGGCGGGGGCGGGTGCGATATTCGAACAGGCGCCCGCCGACCGTGAGCGTCAGCTGATCGACGATGTCGAACGAGGCTTCGCCAAAGACCGCTTTTTCGGTCACGCGGTTGCTGCTGATCGTCCGCTCCGACAAGTCGCCGGGCGCGAGCGTAGCGCCCGACTGACCGCCGAACTGGCCCGGATTGGCATCGATATAATCGGCAATCCCGTCGATGAACGTGCCGTCGGTATTGTTCGAGCGGAGACGCGTGTAGTTGGCGCCGATCAGCCAGCGGAAGCGGCCACCGTCGGGCGATGCCAGCCGCAGCTCGCCATATTCGGTCTTCGACTTGCCATTGCTGCTGGCCAGAGCCGGCGTGTTGGTCCGCGGGTCATTGCCGCCAAAGATCGAATTGTCGAACGCCAGGTTGGCCTTCTTTTCGGTGTAGCTGCCGATAGCGGTCAGCGTCGCGAAACCCAGATCCTGTTCCAGCTTCAGGCTGTGCAACATGATCTGCGTGTCCTGAAACTCGGCGACATTGGTCGCGCGGTCGAAGGTCTTGGGCGGGCCGAACAGCACATAGGTCTGATCGTCGAGATCATATTCCTGATACAGGCTGAGCGCCGAGACGCGTGTCGTTTCGGTCGGCGTGAACACGATAGAGCCGCGCAGGCCGCGCACGCGCAGATCATTGCTGCCCTTTTCACCCAGCAGCGTGTTGTTGAGATAGCCCGCGTCGACGCGCTGCAATGCGACGAGACGCACCGCCAGCTTGTCGGTAGCAATCGGCACATTGACCATCGCCTTGACGGCATAGCTCGCCTCGCCCGCGCGCTTGGTCGTCGACACGCTGCCTTCGAAACCCGCGTCAAAGCCGCTCGGATCAGCTTCGTTGACGACATAGTTGACCGCACCGCCAAGCGAGGACGAACCGAACAGCGTGCCCTGCGGGCCGCGCAGCACTTCGACCCGGCTGACATCGAAACTGTCGATGTCGGGAATGACGAGCGGGAAGCCGGGTTCGATCAACGGAACCTGATTGAGATAATAGCCCGTCGTCGCCTGATTGGCCTCATGATAGGTGCTGGAGGCGACACCGCGGATGACGACTTCGGAAACGCCCGGCTGATAGTCGTTGAACACGACGCCGGGAACACGCGTGATATAGTCGGAGAGGCTCTGCGCGTTCAGCTTCTGGAGCGTCGCTTCGCTGACCGCCGACACCGATCCGGTGACGTCGCGCACCGACTGCTCGCGCTTGGCAGCGGTGACGACGATCTCGGTGTCGTCTGTCTCCTGCGCCAGCGCACCCGATGCCTGGCTCAGCGCCATGATCGAAATGCCACATGCGACAACGCGCCTGATCGATGCAAACCCCATTTTTGCTTCCCTTATTGATGATGGCTGTTGGTGAGAAAATCCGATGCTCAAGCTATCATGCGAAACTGGCGTGTCGGCGATGGTCGGGCCATATTCCAGCCGGATTGGGCCAGCAGTTTTGCAAGGGAAAACACGGTTTCGCGCGGGGCTGCGGCCTATTTGCCCAATTGATGGATTGGGCGGCCTGATCGGCGCAGTAAGCCATTGGCGCGGACATACACTGGACGCGACATCCCATCGGGTCAAAGAGGGGCGCTATGCAAAGCATCGAAAACAAGGGCCGCAGAATATTTATGAGCAGCGCAGCGATCGCCGCGCTCCTGCTCGGCAACCGCGCCGCTTGGGCGCTCGACAAAGGCACAGCCGGGCGCTGGCCCAAATTGGCCCCGCCGCAGTCGCCGCGCATCGCGCATGTCATCGAGCAGTTGGGTCGCAAGCGCGACGACAGCTATAGCTGGATGAAATTCATCCCCGCGGGCGGCGAACGGACGCGCGACAATCTACCCGAATTAGTCAGTACGATGCTCAAAGCCGAAAACAAATATGCCGACGCCATCCTCGCGCCGCTCGCCGATGAGCGCGCAAAGCTGCTCGACGCGATGCTCGCGCGGGCATCGAGTGACGTCGCGGCGCCCGCGCTCGAGAAGGATGGCTGGGACTATGGCTCGGCACGGCCCGCCGGCGCCGCTCACGCTGTCTACACCCGCAGCCGGAAGGGCGGAAAGCCCGAAACGTTGGTCGACGAAGCTGAGCGCGCAAAGGGCCAACCCTATTTCCGCAGCACCGGTCACCAGCCGAGCCCCGACCATCGCTATTTCGCCTGGGCCGAGGATGTCATCGGCAACGATCGTCATCGCATCTGCATCCGCGACAATCAAAGCGGCGAGGTCCGCACGATCGTCGACAAGGATGCCTATGGCTATGGCGGA
>JAURVS010000462.1 GCA_030655355.1 Sphingopyxis sp. | reverse complement strand
CTTCATTACGACGATGATCCGCAGCCGAAGATCACCGACATCACGCTTGAGGCGGACATCTATCCCGACGTTCCGAAGATCCTGTCGCGCGGGACGATGACGATCGAAAACAAGACCACCGCGCCAATCACCGATGTCTATGTTTCGTGGCCGCGCGCGCAGGTCCAGAAATCCTTCATCGGCACACGCGTCACCCCCGAGCTTCAGCTGAAATCCCTCACCGTGCCGGGCGCGAAGCTTGCGAAGGAATATCCCGACTTCAATTTTCGTGTCTATCGCTTCGACAAGCCGATGGCGCCCGGCGAACGCCGCGTAATCCGCTTTGAGGCGCTGCGCGATCAGCGCGGTTTTCGTAATACGGGCAATGAGGAGCGCATCGTCGGCAATGGCACCTTCGTGGAGAATTACACCATCTCACCAAGCCTTGGCATCTCGCGCTGGACGCTGATCGAGGACAGGGCGACGCGGCGCAAATTCGGCCTGACCTCGGACCTTGCCCCGTTGAGCGAAACGCAGGGGCGCAAGTTCAACTATATCCGCCACGACAGCGATCCCGTGAACGCGGAGATCTTGCTGACCGGACCTGCCGATCAGACATTGCTAGCGCCCGGCGAACAGATCAGCCGGAAGGTCAACGGCGCGCGGCAGTCGGTTCGGTTCCGCAGCGAAGCACCGATGATGAACTTTTTCTCCATCCAGGCCGCGCGATATGCGGTCCGCAAGGACCGCTGGAATGACGTCGCTATCGAGGTCTATCACCATCCCGCGCACCGCTATAACGTGGACCGCATGATCGACGTGTCGAAGGACGCACTCGATTATTATTCACGCAATTTCAGCCCGTATCAGTTCCGGCAGTTCCGCATCGTGGAATTTCCCGCTTATGGGAAGTTTGCACAAGCCTTCCCCGGCACTGTTCCCTACTCCGAAGCCGCAGGCTTCATCCTCAAGATCGACGATTCGACGGGCGTCGACTTCATTTCCTACGTGACGGCGCACGAACTTGCGCACCAATGGTGGTTCCATCAGGTGACGGGGGCCGACACGCCGGGCAGCACCGTTCTCTCGGAAACGCTCGCACAATATTCGACGCTGATGGTGATGGAGAAGCGGTATGGACCCGCGATGGTCCAGCGCTTCCTCAAGAGCGCGGCCGACGGTTATCTGACGACGCGCGGCAAGGACAATGTGACCGAACCGACGCTCGAGAAGGTGCAGGAGCAGGCTTATGTGCGCTATGAAAAGGGCGGCATCGTCATGTATCTTCTCAAGGACCGGATGGGCGAGGCAGCGGTCAACCGCGCTCTTCGCTCGCTGATCGCGAAATTCGCATTCAAGGGTGCGCCTTACGCGACCTCGTCCGATCTCATCGCGGCACTCCGTGCCGAGGCTCGGCCCGACCAGCAGCAGTTGATCACCGATCTCTTCCAGAAGATCACGCTGTACGATCTGAAAGCCGAAAACGCCCGCGCGACGCGTCTTCCCAACGGAAAATGGCGTATCGAGCTGACCGCCGAAGCGCGCAAGCTTTATGCGGACAAAAAGGGCGTCGAGAGCGAAGCGCCGATTGACGAGTTGTTCGATATCGGCGCGTTCGACGTGGATCCTTCCACCGCCGCTTTCCGACCGGTCAATGTCATCAAGGTGGAAAAGTGGCGGCTGCGTTCAGGACGGCACCGCCTCGCGATCGTCACCGACCGCAGGCCCTCCTTCGTCGGGCTCGACCCCTATCTCAAATATATCGACCGGAATGCGCAGGACAATATCACGCCGGTTTTGCGCTAGCGATCGCGTAAGGCGATCCGGTGCCGACGCTCCATCAGGGATGAATGACGATGCACTTTTCAAACAGGGCCCGAGAACTTCGGCGTGGTTCGCCGACGTTGCAGCGCCTCGCAGCGGCACTTATTGCGGGGACCATGATGTGCCCGGTCGGAGCCGCGGCCGCACCCCGCGCCGAAGCCACGATCACGCGGACCGAGTTCGGCGTGCCGCATGTCAAGGCCAAGGATTATCGAGGGCTCGGGTTTGGCATCGCCTATGCCGAGGCAGAGGACAATATCTGCCTGATGGCGGACACCTACCTCAGCGTATCGGCGCAGCGTTCGAAATATCTCGGTTCCGACGCGATGACCCGCGTTGGCCTGGTGCCGGCAAACAATCTCGACAGCGACGTCTATTATGCAACGATGCTCGACGCAAAGGCGCTGCGCGCAGAATTCAAACGTCGGTCTAGCGACTATCGCAACCTCGTGAGCGGCTGGGTGGCAGGCTATAACCGCTTTCTGGCCGAAAACCGAGAGCGGCTGCCTGCCGATTGCGCCGGCCAGCCTTGGGTCCGCCCCATCACCAGCGACGACGTTATCCGCTCGCTGAGCAGCTTCTCCATGCTCTCGGGCACCGCGGCCGCGGCAGCGAAGATCACCTCCGCAGCGCCCCCGTCAGCTGGCGCCACGCAAAATGTATCGGCGGCCGTCGCTTCCGTTTTCGATGCCGTTTCGCTTCCGGAGGACGCCAGGCTCGGAAGTAATGGCTGGGCGTTTGGTGGTGATGCGACGGCCAACGGACGTGGTCTCGTCGTCGGCAACCCGCATTTCCCATGGTTCGGACCCAACCGCTTCTATCAGATGCATCTTACCATTCCCGGAAAGCTCGATGTCGCAGGCGCGGGGATCATCAACCAGCCCTTCGTCGGGATCGGGTTCAACAAGGACGTCGCCTGGACGCATACCGTCGATACGGCTGCGCACATGACGCTCTTCAAACTCAAGCTCGATCCGGCCGATGCGACGGCTTACTTCGTCGACGGCAAGCGCGTGCCGATGGAGCGGCGTGAGATCCGGATCCAGATCAAGGATGCAGAACCGCTCAACCGGACCGTCTATCTGACGCGATACGGCCCGATCCTTGCGATACCAGACACGCCCTATGCCTGGACCCGAGACACCGCATTTGCGGTGCGCGATGCCAATCGCACGAATATTCGCGGCGGCGACGGCTGGCTCGCGATGGGACGAGCGCGCAATGTCCGCGAGCTCAGGGCGGCGCTCGCGAAACATCTTCACGTACCCTTCCTCAACACGATGGCTGCCGACCGCCATGGGGACGCTCTCTATGCCGACATCAGCGCCGCCGCGAACGTCTCGGCCGCGCGTTTCGCCAAGTGCGGCACGGTATCTGAGCCGACGCCCGGCTTCCTCCAGCGGATCTACACGCTCGACGGCAGCCGTTCCGCCTGTGGCTGGGAAACCGCGACCGGCACCCCCGAGCAGGGTCTCCTACCGGCGTCGGATATGGCAACCATCTATCGCCGCGACTTCGTGCAGAACAGCAATGACAGCTATCGCTGGACCAATCCGGCAGCCGAAATCCCCGAACTCGGACCGATGATGGGGACCGACCCCAAGCCCTTGCCCGATATGCGCACCCGTTCCGGCATCCAGGAGATCCGCGCTTTCCTCGCCACGCGAAAATTCGATATAGACAGCGGCGCCGCGACGATGCTCGGGAACAAGAATTTTGCGGCCGGTCTTGCGCTCGCGCCTATGCTCGACCTTTGCAAGCGCCCTGCTGCGCCGAAGCGCGCGTGCGCCGCGCTTGCCAAATGGGATGGCATGGCCGAGATCGACAGCCGCGGTGCCATGCTCTTCAGCCTGTTCTGGGGTAAGGCGGCGGTCCGACCCGATCTGTGGACGCGCGCCTTTGATCCCAGCAACATCGTCGCTACGCCGTCATCGCTCGATACAGCGGGCACCAAGGGCGACGCGTTGCTCGCCGACCTCGCGGCGGCCGCCGAAATTCTCGACAAGATGGGCATCGCGCTCGATGCGCCGCTCGGCGATGTGCAGTTTGCCGAGCGCGGCGACGAACGAATTCCGATCTCGGGCGGCATGACCGGCGGTGTCTTGAACTATACCGCGGCGCTTCCGACGAAGGCCGGTTTTGCGGTCGTGCACGGAGCGAGCTATGTGCAGTCGGTCACCTTCGATGACGATGGCCCCATCGCGAAGGCCATCCTGACATATTCGCAGTCAGTTGATCCCAAGTCGCCGCACTATGCCGACCAGACCCGCGAATTTTCCAAGAAAAAGCTGCACCGTTTCCCGTTCGATGCCCGCGAGATCAAAGAGCAGGCGATCGGGACCCCCAAGACGATCCGGGAGTAGCACGTTCCCGGGGCGGTGCTGCCGGTAATCGCTCGAAGATCGGCGCTTGTCCCGGCACTCCTTAGGCTTATGCTGTCCGCTGGACCCGCGCGCCGCCTAATGTCGGTGCGCTGGCACCGAAATGGATTGTGCTGTCGAGGATAGATGCCCAGGGAATTGCCGAATCTAGACTGGCTCCGCGTGTTTGCCTCGACCGCAGCAACCGAGAGCTTCGCGCTGGCCGCACTCGAGCTTTCGGTCACGCCGGGCGCTGTGAGCCAGCGCATCAAGGCGCTCGAGGCCTTTCTCGACGTCGAGCTTTTCCAGCGATACGCGCAGGGCGTGCGGCTAACCGAGGCGGGAAAGCGTTACGCACAGAGCGTCCTGCCGCCGCTTGAGCAGCTAACGCAGGCCACGCGGGATTTGATGTCGATCGAGGCCAGTAAATCAATTCGGCTGACAATCCTTCCGGCCCTTGCCCAGCTTTGGCTCGGGCCAAGGATCGACGAGTTTCATCGGGGTAACGCCAGCGCGACCGTAGAAATCTGGGCCGATCCGGCGATCGTCGACATGCGGGCGGCCAATTTCGATGTCGCTATCCGCTATAGTCAGCCGCCCTTTGCAGGCTGCGACTACCGGCCAATTCTCGTCGACGAACTGGTTCCCGTGGCGTCGCCCGACCTCGTCGCGAAGGCCGAGTTCGATAAGCAGGGCCTTCCCGTGGGCGTCCCGCTTATGCTCGACACCTACTGGGCGAATGATTTCGACGAGTGGCTTCGCCACATGGGGCAGCGCCGTCCGGCGGGGCTGATCACACAAACCTTTTCGCTCTATTCGATGGCGGTCGAGGCCGTTGTGAAGGGCAGGGGATTTTTGGTGGGGCACACGTCGCTCGTCTCCGAATTGATCGCGAACGGAAACTTGGTCGCGTTGTCCGACCGGCGCGTGACGGCCCCCAACCAATTCTATCTTCTGACCCGCGCCGGCTTGCCGCTACCGCCGATCGTGGCCGCTTTCGTTGACTGGATCCTTCTCGAGGCCGGCGCGCCGAAAGCCGCTGGCGGCGATATGTCCGAGAGCTGAAAAAGGCGCCTCGCGCCGCTAAGAGGGTCAGCAAATCTTCGCCAAAGCCGCAGAATATATCGCGTTGCGCCGTTTCGGGGGATTGATCAGTTTCCCGGCCGCGAGGATGCGCCAGTCGGCGGCAAAGGCCATGGGCGTCCATCTTCTTCATCGGGAGAGGACCGATAATGAAGGGTTCGAAATGGACAGCGATGACGTTACCGATTGCACTGCTTGCGGTCGCCCCCGCATCCGCGCAGCAGCCTAGCATGACGTCGATCGTGCAGCCTGGCGGCGATATCCCTGACGATTATTCTCCCGCTCCTGCGCATGCCGATCACGATCGCCGCGTCGTGATGGTCCCGATGCGCGATGGGGTGAAGCTGCAAACGATCATCATCGTGCCCAAGGGCGCCCAGAATGCGCCCATTCTGATGGGGCGCACGCCCTACGATGCTACCGCGCGGTCGACGCGAACGACCAGCGGATCGATGCTGCAGGCGCTTCCCTTCGAGAATGAGGAGTTTGTCCGGAACGGCTACATCATCGTCTGGCAGGACACGCGGGGGAAATTTGGATCGGAGGGCGACTACAGCTTCATCCAGCCTGCGGTTGGTCCTCTCAACGCGTCGGGCAAGGACCACTCTACCGACGCCTATGACACGATCGCCTGGCTGACCGACAAGAAGAATTTGCCGGAGAGTAACGGACGCGTCGGCATGATCGGCTCGTCCTACGAGGGCTATACGACGGCCATGGCGCTCATCAATCCGCACCCGGCACTTCGAGCCGCGGCACCCGAGAGCCCGATCATGGACGGGTGGATTGGCGACGACTGGTTTCATAACGGCGCCTTTCGGCAATTGATGCTCGGTTTCATCGCACGACAGACGGGAGCTAAAGGTTTTGCGCAGATGCCGTCGCATGGCGGCAGCGATGACTATGAAAACTTCCGCGATGCCGGATCGGCGGGCGACTGGGCGCGGGCGCGGGGATTTGACCAACTGCCCGCCTGGAAGCGCATTGCCGAAAATCCTGCCTACACCGCCATGTGGAGCGGCCAAGCGGCTGACAAGTTGCTCGCGGCGAACCCGTCGGATGTTCCGACATTGTGGGTTCAGCCCATCTGGGACCAGGAGGACAGCTATGGAGCGATCCGGACCTTCGAGCAGCTGCGCGCAGCCGGCAAGACCGGAAATAATCACCTCGTTCTCGGCCCCTGGTTTCACAGCCAGGTCAACCGGGCTGCAGGCGGCCGAAAGACCGGCCCGCTGGAGTGGGACGGTGATACGGTTGCACATTATTGGTGCGACATCGTCCTGCCATTCTTCAACGAGCATTTGAAGGACGGGCCCGCGTCAGAAACGCCGGTGGCGACCGTCTACAACACGGGCGAAGATCGCTGGGAAAAGCTAAGCAGCTGGCCGCTCGCGTGCGAGGCTGGTTGCCAGGCGCCGCTAACGCCGATCTATCTCGCTGCTGACGGGCGCCTCGCTTTCGAGGCGGGGCCGACGGGAAGCGACCGCTATGTCACGGACCCTGCAAAGCCTGTCCCTTTTCTCCCTCGACCCTTCAGCATGCAGAACTCCGTCTATAGCCCCGCTTGGCCGACGTGGCTCCTGAGCGATCAACGTCATGTCGACGGTCGCCCGGACGTCGTGACCTACGTCAGCGACGTTCTCGTATCACCGGTTCGATTGTCCGGCGCTCCCATCGCCGAACTGATTGCACGCACCACCGGCACCGATGGGGATTTTGTCGTCAAGTTGATCGATGTTTTCCCGTCGGAGAATGCGACCAAACCGGAACTCGGCGGATATCAACTTCCCCTGAGCCTCGATATCATGCGTGGTCGATATCGTGAGAGCCTGTCGCATCCGTCCCCTATCCCGGCAGGCCGCTCTCAGGCCTACAAATTTCGGCTTCCGACCGTGAATCACGTCTTCAAGCCGGGGCATCGGATCATGGTGCAGGTCCAGTCGACGCTCTTCCCGCTTTATGATCGCAATCCGCAGACCTATGTCCCCAATATCTTTAACGCGACGAAAGAGGATTTCCGCGCTGCCACCGTGACATTGGAGCGCGGCGCGAAAGGTAGCCGCATCTGGCTGCCGATTGTGACCCCTGACACCGGGAACGGAACCGGTGACGCGCTGCCCGGCTCGGAATAGTCCGATTGTTCGCTTAACTAAAGCATTGCAAACGTCTGCTTTCGCAATTTCGCTACCGAAAGCTGCCGGTCTGAAATCGGCCAAAATTCGCTATGAAGTTGAAGCGATTAAACGCAAAACAGAGCCGCTACCCGAGAGCAGCACACGCTTTGAATAGGATTGGGATGAAATTGGCAGTTAGAATTTCGGGCGCACTGATGGTGCTCGTTCTGATTTCCGCGGGTCAAGCGAGCGCCGGTGAGGGCACGTGGCGAGGAGATATCTCCAGCGAGCCATTGATTTTGGCTTCTCCATTAGACCCATTGCCGACCGTCCATGAAAACGCACGGCGTATCGCCTTACCGTTTTCGCCGGAAGCGTTCCCGGCGGGAACAAGCTTTTCCGATCGCGAAGACGTCGGCACAGTCAGGCTACTGGTAGCTCGGAAAGAAGGCTGGCTCATTGGTACGGATGCCGGCGAGTGGGTCGGAGGTCTGTTCATCGTCAGTCCGACTGATAGGAAGTTGCTGGCCAAGGGAAACATTCTTGGGGGATTTAGCTGGCATGGACACTTCTACATACTTTCCGGCCTCCGACATATGTTCACAAACGAGGGGGAGCTATGGGAAGTCGATTTTGAGGCTGGACGTATCACTCGACGCATTAGTCTCCCTACGGCGCCAGAGGACATCCTGATAACCAAAGACGAGATGATAATTGTGCGGACTGGAAAAGGTGACGTGGCCTTGTTGAAAGATGGCACCGCGGTTGATCTGGGAACGCTGTAAGTAAATGTGGCTCAAGATCGCAGCCGCTGGATTCATATTGACCGTGGCTTCGCCCGCGCACTCGGAGCCGCTCGCAGAATTGGTTTACCACACGATTTTCTTTCGAGCGGCCAGCGGTGACAAGCAGTGGGAGAAGTTGCCGATCTCGAAGCGGGCGACCCAACGCACACTCCGCCAAATTCCCCCCGTTGAGGGCGTGTTTGTAATGGTCGAACTTCGATGCGAAGGCCTGGAGCGAAATGGAGCGCTTCGAAAATGCGTCGTCCAGACAGAGCCAAATTCCGGGGCGTATAAGAGAGTCGGGGAGGCGTTGGCAGCAGATTTCAGATCGGACAGCAGTTACGCACGAGCAGTTCGCGACAATGTTCGTTTCATCAGTATCCAGGTGCGCCTGTCAAATTCGGTGTCACAACTGACGGCCGGTCCCTGC
>JAURVS010000459.1 GCA_030655355.1 Sphingopyxis sp. | reverse complement strand
CTCGACATGATGCTGCGCACCTGCACCGTCCAGACCAACCTCGACTATTCGAGCGAGGCCGACATGGTGCAGAAATTCCGCGTCAGTCTTGCGCTCCAGCCGCTCGCCACCGCGCTCTTCGCCAGCTCGCCCTTTACCGAGGGCAAGCCCAACGGCTTCATGTCGTACCGCAGCCACATCTGGACCGACACCGATCCTGCACGCACCGGCATGCTGCCCTTCGTGTTCGAAGATGGCTTCGGCTACGAGCGCTACATCGACTATATGCTCGACGTGCCGATGTATTTCGTCTTCCGCGACGGCAAATATATCGACGCCGCGGGGCAGAGCTTCCGCGATTTCATGAAGGGCGAGCTTCCCGCGCTTCCCGGCGAAAAGCCGCATATTTCGGACTGGAACGACCATCTCTCGACCGCCTTCCCTGAAGTGCGGCTCAAGAGCTTCCTCGAAATGCGCGGCGCCGATGGCGGCCCGTGGAACCGCATCTGCGCGCTTCCGGCTTTGTGGGTCGGCCTACTCTATGATCAGGGCGCGCTCGACGCGGCGTGGGATCTGGTCAAGAACTGGAGCATCGAGGAACAGCAGACGCTTCGCGACGCCGTCCCGAGCGAAGGCCTCGACGCGCCTGCTCCGGGCGGCGGCACCGTCGGCGATCTGGCGCACCAAGTCCTCGACATTGCCGCAGCGGGGCTAGCCGCGCGCGGCGAAGTCAATTCGATGGGCGACAATGAAGTCGGCTTCCTCGAACCGCTGCGCCGCATCGCCAAGAGCGGCAAATCGCCGGCGCACGACCTGCTCGACCGCTATGAGGGAGCGTGGGGTCACGATCTTTCGAAGATCTACGACGAGCTCAGCTTCTGACGCTGCGCCGCACCGACGGCTTCTGAACGGGAGCGAAGGCAACCCCGTTCACCAGCGAAAGCCGGGGCACGCCAACCAATCTGCCTTCAAGCCACGGGCCCGACGCGTTCGTCGGGCTCCAGCCGTATCAGCGGCCGTTTCCGCCCTGTAAGCTTGGTAAAGAAGCGCGGCACAAATGCATTTTCCTGCGCCCAATTCCAGTAAGCCGCATAGGCCGGGTCGGCGAGGAGGTGCTTCTCCTCGGTCTTGGCGCGCCAGTAATAGACGCTGCTGACCAGCCCGAGCAGGATGACGTTGCGCGCGCCCTCGATCCAGCCGCCGTCAGTCACCAGGAAGGGCAGCGATCCGATCCACCACGTCATATTCTTGGAAATATAGGCGGGGTGCCGCGTGAATTTATACGGGCCATGCGTGATCACGCCGCGATGCGTCAGGTTCGAAAAGCGGATACCGAACGCCATCGTCGCCCAGCTGTAGATCGCGGTGAGCAGCGCAAGTACGATAGCCCAGATGACCAGCAGATTGTCATGGCCGCCGAGCCAATATCCCCAGTCCGACCCGTAAAACTGATAATCGAGCGGCCCGCCGTTCATTAGGATGAAGGGCGGATAGCATATGAGCGCCGCAACCCACGCCATGCCGTAGGGATTGGCAGTTCGGATATGCGCATCGAGCGGCTTCAGCGTCATGATATAGCCGACCGTCGCGACATGGACGTCGATCAGATAGAGGAAATTGATCGTCCAGATTCCCGTCTGATAGGGATTGGCGAGTATCTCGCTCATCGGCACGGTGACGAGCGCCGAGAAATTTCCGGGCACGATCGACAGCATGAAGGCGGTGAAAAAGCCTTTCACGGCCCACGCGCGCAAATGATGCCCGATCGCGCGGCCATCGACCGGCTGGCCGGGAGCGATCAGCGATCGTCCAAACTGGTAACAGCCATCACGCGGCTCGATCATGCGGCGGTCGAGCCACAGCATATAGGGCACCGAAACGAGCAAAAGCCAAGGCACGACCCGTTCGAGCAGATTCATCGAAAAGGCGTAATTGCCCTCCCAATAATAGCGCATCGTCGCATAGATCAGCGCGATCAGCCCCCAAGTTGCCCATAGTCCGGCGAGCTTGGTCAGGCTGATGTCAATCGTTTCGCGCCACGGCCGCCGCTGGGCCCAGTCGATGCCGGTAGAGGGATTGCGATGCACCTTGTCGACGAACACCGACCACAAGACCATCGGCACGCCGCAGGCCAGCACGCTCGCGATCGCCGAATTGGGGCCGTTCATCGGCCCGCGATTGCCCCAGTCGACGCCGAGGAACGCCGCGATCTCGGGCGCGTAACGCGCGACAAGCAAATATGCGATCAAGCCCGCAAGCCCGACAATCCCGACACCCGCGCTAACCGCCGAACGCGGGCGCGCCGACGATGCGGGCGCGGGCCGGTCATTTGCCGATTCGACGGTGTCGGATTGAGCGGATTCGGCCATGATATTCACCGCTTAGCCCTACTCGAAAATGGTAAGCAACCCGTCAATAACTTCGGATGATTCGTGCCCGGTTTGTTGCAGAAATGGCGGCGTTCCGGCCAATTGACACCGTTCACCGCGCGTTGGTTTCGACTCACCCCGAGTCGCGCTTCAAAGATTCGCGCCGCCCCGTGGCGCCTGATAAAGGCCGCATCAATCGGGGCGGAGGGCTCCAATAAAACACAAGATGGGGTCGCCACTTGTTATCGAAAACATCGGGTCTGCGCGAATTGCGCCAGCGGTTTTCTGCGCTGTTTCAGGACCATGAAATCTTCGTTCGCACGCACGGGCATGTCCGTTTTCTGCGTGTCAGTGCCGTCTGGCAAAAGCGCGTCGCGCTGATAGCCGGATTGGTGCTGCTCGCATGGGCCGGTGCCACGCTTGCGGTTCTTGTCAACCAGCTGGTTTCCACGGGGGAGCGCGCCGCCGTTGCACAGCAACAGGCTGCGGCCGCCGCGTCCGAGGCACGCATCGCCAAATATCGCGATAATGTCGCCGAAACGGCTGCCGATCTCGAAGACCGACAGGAACAGCTCGAAGAATGGTCGAAAGTCCATTTCGGGGTCGAGCCCGCCGCCGTCACGCCCGAAATCGGCAGCGAAGGCGCCGCTCCGGCGACCGCAAAGGCACCGCTGAAAACCAGCGCGATGATCGATCCGAATCTGCCGCCTGAAGCGCAGATCCTCGCCCGTCTCGAAGCGCGGCAGGAAGATTTCGCGACCCGCCTGCTCACCGCCGTCAACGAACGCGCGAGCAAGGCCGAAGGCGCGGTCGCCAAGCTCGGCATGAACCCGGCAGCGCTCGTTCGCAACGCCGCGGCTGGCCGCGGTGGTCCGTTCATTCCATATCGCAGTCGCTCGGGCCGCGCGAGCTCGCTTGGCAAATCCTTTGCCGCGCTCGAAAGCGCTCTCTTCCGCATGGAAGTGCTCGAACGCACGCTCGTAGCCATCCCCTCGGGCCAGCCCGCCAATGTGCTGATGCTGTCGTCGAGCTTCGGCTACCGCAGCGATCCGTTCACCGGCGCCGGGGCGATGCACTCGGGGCTCGATTTTCCCGGCCCGATCGGCACCCCGATCCTCTCCGCAGCCCCCGGCCGCGTCGTTTATGTCGGGCAGAAGTCGGGTTACGGCAATGTCGTCGAGGTCGATCATGGTCAGGGTATCTTAACCCGTTATGCTCACTTGTCGGGCTTCACCTCGACTGTCGGTGCGCAGGTTGCCGCGGGGCAGCAGATCGCCAAGATGGGTTCGACCGGTCGTTCGACCGGCAGCCACCTGCATTTCGAAGTCCGTTTGAACGGCGTCGCGGTGAACCCGCGCCGCTTCCTGGAGGCCAAAGCCGATGTTCTCGAAGTCAAAGACGACGCCCGACAGCGAGTCGGTTCCGTCGCAGCCGTCCGCGGTGCCCGCTAAGATGGCGACGGGCGCGCGCCACACGACCTTTTCGATCCTCGGATCGGATGTTGTCGTCACCGGCAATGTTGCTGCCAGCGTCGACCTGCATGTCGACGGCAAGATCGATGGCGACCTGAAATGCGCCAACCTCGTCCAGGGCGAGGCCAGCGAGATCAAGGGCGCGGTTACTGCCGAGACGGCGAAGATCGCCGGGCTGCTCGACGGATCGATCGAAGCCAAGACGCTGATCGTCCACGCGACCGCGCGGATCACCGGCGATGTTGTCTATGAAACGATTACGATCGAAAATGGCGGCAAGATCGACGGCAAGCTCAGCCATCGCCGCCACGGCGCGGGCGCGGTCAAAGCGCCGCCGCCGCTTGAAATCGTCGAGAACAAGTCGGCGTCAGCCGGCCTCTGACGCCAGGCACTTTATCGGGGGGCTGCGTGTGCCGCAGCCCTCAATTCGATATCGCAACCTCACGGTCCGGCACGCGTCTCGGCGCATCATCGTGTCGCTGCACGACGACCTTGTTGCGGCCGCCGCGCTTCGCGTCATAGAGCGCCTCGTCGGCGAGCCGGTATAGCTGCTGAAAATCGCACGCAGGCCGCACTTCGGCGACGCCGACGCTGGCGGTGACTAGCCTTTCGCCGACCGCCGCGCTGTGATCGCACCCCGCGATGCCGCGCCGGATGCTTTCGGCAAAGCGGCCGAGGATGATCCCCTCCATCCCGATCGTGAGCAGCCCAAACTCTTCGCCGCCAAGCCGCGCGACGGTGCACATCGGCCCTTCCCAACGCGCGATCCGGCGCGCGATCTCGCACAGCACCTCATCGCCTGCCTCATGGCCGTAAATGTCGTTGATCGACTTGAACCGGTCGATGTCGACGAGCAGCAACGCCGCCGGAAGATTGTCGGCGCGCGCGCGCTCGAGAAGCGGAGTCACGCTGTCGACGAAGCCGCGGCGATTGGGCAGGCCGGTCAGCGGATCGCGCCGCGCAAGATCCTGCGCCCGCGCCTCGGCGCTGCGGGCATGGTCGCGTTCGATACGCAGGTCGGCAAGTCGGCGCGTCGCCGCCGCCGCAAGCCACAGCGCCTGCCATGTCGCCGCGCCCAGCACGAGGAGCTTTGACCCGCCGCCCCAGAATCCGTCGTCGACATCAACGATATGGATGAACGCCAACACCGCCATCGGCAGACCCCACGCCGCCAGAAAATCGCGCGCCTCGACCGAACCGCGCCGCCAGGCCCAGCCAATGCACGCGTTCACCGCCAACAGATCGGCGACGATCACCAGCGCGAGCAAGTCGGCGAGCGACCCGAGACTGCCGCTGCGCAGGATCGCGAGCGGCATACCGGCAACTCCGACGCCAAGGCCTAGGACGAGCGCGACGGTCTTAAGCCAGTTCGGCACCGTGCCGCGATCGATCGCGGTCACTGCGCTGACCGTCGCGAGCGAAATCGCGAGACAAGCGAGGAAGGTGCAGATTTGCGCCGATAGCGTCCCCGCCATCCCCGGTACGAGCGCCAGATGCACCTGCGACCACAGCGTGCCCCAGAGCAGCATCGTGCCCGACCATGCCGCCTGCCACGCCAGATATTGGCGGCGCACTGCAAAAGCGAGCGAGAGGCTGTAGATGCAGCTGACCAGCAGCAAGGTCAGCGCCGCGCCGACCGCGGCGGCCATCCCCGCCGACTGCATTCCCGCCTTCGCCTTGGGGACCATCCGTGCGTGGAGCAGTTGATGACTGGCAAGCCGGTCGAAGCGCATCGTCACCGATGTGAGCGGCGCGCTGCGGTCGGGTGCATC
>JAURVS010000453.1 GCA_030655355.1 Sphingopyxis sp. | reverse complement strand
CATGCGTGGCACAGCGACGTCGCGCGCGACGATGGCGCCGGTTGCGGCAAGGTGCTGGTGACTGCGTGGATTCCGCTGAGCGATGCCGGGCCCGGCCGCGGCGGATTGGAAGTCGCAGCGGCGCGTCAGCCCGCGCCGCTCGCCAGCGAGGGCGACGACGGCTTCGAAATTCCCGAATGGCGGCTGGCCGGACTGCCACGCGTCCAGCCCGAATGCCCCGCCGGAACCGCGCTGTTCCTCGACCGCTTCACCCCGCACCGGACCTTGCCGACACAGGCGACGCGCTTTGCGCTCGTGGTGTGGATGAAGTCGGCCTAGCCGCTCCCGCCGCTGCAGCAGAAACCGACGGGCGGCCCATCGACCTCGAACTTGTCGGCTTAGACAAGCTCGAAACTGCCCTTCGCGGTTCATCGCGAGCAGCGACTATGCCGCGGGCAAGGCGAATGTCGCGCTGACTCGGCGACGCCGCGCGCACGATCGACCTTGGTCCCGCGTTCGTGATGAAGGCCGAATAGAGCGATAACCCGCGCGCGGTCAGGCAGGCGAAGACAGCTTCATCAGCAGAAGTCCGCTGACGATCAGCACTGCGGCGCCTATCCGCATCGCATTCACTTGCTCGCCAAGGACAAAGATACCGACGAGAAACGCGCCGACCGCGCCTATCCCGGTCCAGATTGTGTAGGCAGTGCCAAGCGGCAGCGACTTCATCGACAGCGACAGCAAGGCGAAGCTTGCGACCATCGTGACAAGTGTGACGAGCGACGGAACGAGTTTGGAGAAGCCTTCCGATTGCTTCATCGAAAAGGCCCACACGATTTCAAGAACACCGGCAATTGCGAGATAAATCCAGGCCATGACAGCCTCCTTCAAGGCTGCCGGGCCGTCCCGGACTTGAAGACCCGCGCATTACGCGAGCGAGGACGTGGCCTCTTGGTTGGCATCGGCCGCCGATTTCCAGACGGCCCTCTGCCTGCCGGGGCCTATTAGCTTAGTGTCGGCGAAGAATAAAGCATCTCAGCCAACCCTGCGGCATTATATGATGAAGCGGCATTGATACCCCGGCTCGTCAGGTGGCGATCGCGCCGTGTTCGGCAAATGAAGAGGCTGATGTGGCATTGCGGGACAAACCGCTCTAGGTGGACGGTCAAATTCAGGGGATTTCAGGTACACATGGCCCGCAAGCATTCAAGACATGGTCCCTATGAGGACCTGTATCCTAAAGAGGAAACCGCGGAGCCGGTTCCGGACTGCTGGCTCTGTGGCCGACCCACTGGCAAGACCATCGTCTGGCATCATCCTGTGCCGAAGAGTCGGGGCGGCCGCGATGTTGTGCCGATGCACCCCATTTGCCAACAGACGCTGATCACCAACTTCACCAATTCGGAATTGCAGCGCCACGGCATGGATGTGGAAGGCCTGCTGGCCAATCCCAATGTGCGCAAATTTGTCGATTGGGTCGCGAAAAAAGACCCCGATTTCACCGCGACAACGGCGAAGAAGCAGCGCTAACCTGAAGCTAGCGGCCATGGGCCGACCATAGAAGACGGCCATTCCCCGCCAGCAACGCTGGCGGGGAGGGTCGAATCAACCGTTCAGACGATCCTTGACGGCCTTCGCGGCGCCAAAGGTCAGCTTCTTCGAAGCAGCGATCTGGATCGTTGCGCCGGTCGAGGGGTTGCGGCCTTCGCGTGCAGCCGATGCCTTGACCTTGAATTTGCCGAAGCCGTTGACCGATACTTCGTCGCCCTTGGCGGCAGCATCGGAAATCGCGGCGAATACGGCGTCGACAGCCTTCTTGGCGTCAGCCTTGCTCAGGTCGAGCGACGCTGCAACGGCGTCCGAAAGTTCGGCATGGTTCATCTAAAAATCTCCTAATCGCCCGGGCGCATCCCGGACTGGGTGGTTGCTATAGTCAGCGTTTGTGCCGGACGCCATGATGTTTCATCGAAGAAATATGACGACTGGTACGACTAATGCTGGGAAATAGCTTGGGCGAAGCCGCGCGACGCCGCAAGCTTTTGCTTTCAGCATGACCTGAGCCTTGTTGCACAGCCAATGACGCCCATATCGAAACGCGTTGATCCGATCGGGAGCAAAGCAGCCTTATGTCCGCCCGCAACCCATATTATCGGGGACCCACGTCCGATCATTTCGACGGAACGCGCTTCCTGAACCCTGCCGGGGAACCCGAGACCGATCGGTCTTTCGGCGACCTTCTCCGTTGGCGGAGATCCGCGCCCGACAACAAGTGGCCATCGTCGATCGACGTCGCGCCGGTCGTGCCGGAGGATCGCGTGGAGCATTTGCGCGTCACGATGGTCGGTCATGCGACGCTGCTGATCCAGATCGCAGGGCTCAACATCCTCACCGATCCGGTCTGGTCCGACCGTGCGAGCCCCGTCAGCTTTGCCGGACCCCAGCGCGTGACCTCGCCCGGCATCGCGTTGGACGCCCTTCCCCCCATCGACGCGATCCTGTTGTCGCACAATCATTACGACCATCTCGACATGGCGTCGCTCCAAACGCTCCATGCGCGGCACGATCCGTTGATCGTCACCCCGCTCGGCAATGATGTCATCGTTCACCGCCACATTCCAAAGGCGCGACTAGAGGCGGGCGATTGGGGCGACTATTTCGATATCGCGCCGGGCGCCAGGGCGCATATCGTGCCCGCGCTCCACTGGTCGTCGCGCGGACCGCGCGACCGCCGGATGGCTTTATGGGGCGGCTTCATTCTCGAAGCGTCGGGCAAGCGCGTCTATTTCGCAGGCGACACCGGCTATGGCACCGGTAATATCTTCCGCACGATCGGCGCGCGCTATGGCGCGGTCGATCTCGCGATCCTGCCGATCGGCGCCTATGATCCGCGCTGGTTCATGGCCGCGCAGCACTGCGATCCCGAAGAGGCGATCCGGATCATGGCCGACGTCGGTGCCAAGTTCGCCGTCGGCATGCACTGGGGCACGTTCAAGCTGACCGACGAGGCGCGCGTCGATCCCGAGCAACGCCTGGCGGCAGGATTGGCCGCGCACGGCATTGATCCGAGCCGCTTCCGCGCGCTTCACCCCGCCGACGTCGTCGATTTCGACTAACTCAACTTACTTGCGTTTCGAAGCGATATAGCGGTCGACCTGCTCCTCGAGTATGTTGAGCGGCAGCGCGCCCTCGCTCAAAATCGCTTCGTGGAATTCGCGAATATCAAAGCGCGCGCCGAGATCGCGTTCGGCGCGCGCGCGCAGTTCGGCGATCTTGAGCTGGCCGACCATGTAGCTCGTCGCCTGCCCCGGCCAGTTGAAATAGCGGTCGACCTCGCGCGCGATGTCGGTGTCCGACACTGAAGAATTCGCGCGGAAATAGGCGATCGCCTGTTCGCGCGTCCAGCGCTTCGAATGGATGCCCGTGTCGAGCACGAGGCGGATCGCGCGCCACACCTGAAGCGACAGCATCCCGAAACGGTCATAAGGCCCCTTATAGACGCCCATTTCGTTCGCCAGCCGCTCGGAATAAAGGCCCCAGCCCTCGACATAGGCTCCGTAGCCACCGAACTTGCGGAACTTCGGAATACCAACCAGCTCCTGCTGACGCGCGATCTGGAAATGATGCCCCGGCGCGCCTTCGTGCGCGGCGATCCCGGCAACCTGCACCTTCTGCGTCTGATTCATGTCGACCAGATTGACATAATAGATACCGGGCCGCGAACCGTCGGCTGAGGGCGGATTGTAGAAAGCCGTCGACGCGGTCGCCTCGCGCCACTTCTCGACCGCGCGCACTTCCAGTGCCGCCTTGGGCAACACGCTGAAATAGCGCGGCGCCGCCGCCATCGCCGATGCGATCACTGCGCGCGCATCTTTCAAATAGTCTTCTCGGCCAGCCTCGGTGTTCGGATATTTGAACTGCGGATCGGTACGGATATGATCGAAAAACTGCTCGAGCGTGCCGTCGAAACCGACCTCGCGCTTGATCGCTTCCATTTCCTGACGGATCGCCGCGACTTGCTTGAGTCCCAGATCATGGATTTGGTCGGCGGTCAGGTCGGTGGTCGTCGATCCCTTCAGACGATCAGCATAATAGGCGTCACCATTGGGAAGACTCCAGACGCCAAAATTGCCTTTCGACTTGGGCTCGACTTCGTCAATCGCGGCGATCAGCACGCCATAGCCGCTCTGGAACGGGCCCTTCAGCGCGGCGCTTGCATCGCTCAGCAGCTTCGCTTTCGCCGCCGCGGGCGCATCGAGCGCGTCGACCTTCTTGCGAAAATCGGCGAGCAGCGTCGAATCGGCGCCAGCATCGAATGGCGCGCCGACGAGTACCTTCTTTGCGTCGGCGCGGGCGGGCGCAAAATTGACCTTGTTAGGGATGATCCCTGCCGCCGCCTGTTCGCGCATCGTTGCCGCGACTTCGCGCATCACGCGGTTCGTGTCGCGCAGGCGTGCAATATAGGCCTCGGCATCGGCGACGGTGTCGATCTTGTGGTTGTTGATCAACAGAACGGGAATGTCGCCCGCCGGACTGCCATTCGTCGTCACGGGAAAGCGCAGCGTGCGAAACGCAAAAGATTCGCGGCGGCGCTCGACATCATATTCGAACAGACGATAGCTTACGCGCGCGCTTTCGCCGAGTTGGTCGGGGCGAAAGCGCGCGTGCATCTCCTTAAGCTGCCGCTCGGCAAGCGCCTGCTCGCGCACCGCGCCGGCGTCGGTATAATCGTCGAGCCGGTAATATTGCGTCTTGAGCCCCAGCTGAGTCAGCGTCTCGGGTTGCAGGTTCGACCGCTCGTCAAACGCCTTGTCTAGAAACTCGAGCAACGCCGCATCCTGTGCGCTTGTGGACGCCGTCTGCGCCACCGCGGACGCATGGACGGGAGCGAGCGGCAAAACGGACGTCAACAGCAAGGCAATGGCGAGGCGCATGAAATTCTCCTATCGAATTGCCGCTTGTCGCCCACAGCACCGGCCGACGCAATCGCCCGTGCCGCTTTTTTGGCTGACGGTGCTGTTTGACGTTGACGCGGATACATCAGGCTACGTCGCTCGCGCTTGGACGCTACCCGGCCTTGCTGCTAGAAACTGGGGTTTATTGCGATTTCTGCCCATCGGGCGGCGTTCGCCGGGTGCGAGAAGTCGGATATTGACCGAGGGCGGCAGCCTGCCTATAGGCGCGGCTCGCCCGGATGCGGCGGCCCATTGGGGCGGAGTAGCTCAGCTGGTTAGAGCAGCGGAATCATAATCCGCGTGTCGGGGGTTCGAGTCCCTCCTCCGCTACCATTGTTACCCAAATCGCCGCCCTCTCGACCGGCCCGATTGCTATGTTCGCGCGCCGCGAAAATTGCGCGCGAAAGCGTGTTCCCATGGTCCACCCAGATAATGATGCGCCGCAAGTCCGGCGATCGTCAGCGGGCGCGGCTGGAAGTTGGCGGCGAGTTCGGCGAGCAACGCGCGCGCCTCGGCTGGCGCGACCTTGTTCTGCACGGTGATATGCAGACGCGGCGTGCCCTGATCCTGCATCGTCAGCATCCCCGTAAAATGATCGGCGATGCGATCCCGAATCGCCAGCAGAGCGGGGCTGTCGATGCGATAGGCGACGCCGCCGCCCAGCGAATAGATTTCGCGCAAGCTAGCCATCGGCGGCGGCGTGTCGGCGGCGATGCGGCGGATCAGCCGGTCGAGTTCGTCGAGGCACGATGGCGGCAATTGATGAAATAATGTGATGTGCGCCGCGAGATGATTGCGTTCGGGCGGAAAATGCGCGGCGCGCAGATTATTGAAATGGTGCTGGTCCGCCGCACCCATCTTCGCGGTCACGATGACAGGTACGGCGCCAGCGGTCCGGTAGGGAGGGGGAAAGCCCGGTCCGGCTGATTCGAAAGGGATTGGCCGAGGCAGTTTCGGGGGAGATTTGCCGTCGTCCATGGGACGCCCTTTCGATGCAGAAGCTATGACGGAACTCGCCGATGCGATCCAATCGATTAATTGGCTTACTATGATCGCCATTAGCGATCATCGTCTAACCGGCAGATATTACAAGCTATTCCAGAATGCATGCAGCGCAGCGGCGACCTCGGCGGGCCGTTCGGCGATCGCCCAATGCCCCGCCCCGTCGATCACCGCCAGCGGCGTGCCAGTGTTCGCGGCAAAACGCTGCGCCACCGACAGCTCGACATAGGGGTCGCCCGCGCCCCAGATCAGCGTGCCGTTCGCGGGTAGCTTGTCGATATCGCGCGCCCAGTCATGTTCGAAGCTCAGCCCCTTGGCCGAGCGATAAAGTTTGAGGATCGCACGGCGCTTGTCTTTGTTCGCCCATTGCGCCGCTTCTTCGCGCGCGATGTCGGCAGGCATCCCCTGCGCGGCGAGCCCCTCGGCCAGCTTTACGGGCTTGCTCAGCGCCATGAATATCTCGCCAAGGATCGGCGTGTTCCAGATGCGCGCCACGCGGTGGCCGCGATAGTCGGGATCGATCACTGCATTCGAAATCGCCCAGCTGCGAAGCAGGTCGGGACGCAGCATCGCCACGCGCTGCGCGATCAGCGCGCCCCAATCATGGCCTACGATGTCGATCGGACCATGCGCTGCGTAAAGTGCCTCGGCCTGCCCGACTGCCCAGTCGGCATAGGCTTCCTTCGTCGCCGGAAATCCCGCTGGCAAATGCGCAGTGAAGCCGGGGAGCGCGGGAACCGCTACCGGCGTGTCGCCGAGATCGAGCGCCGCGAGCAACGGCCCCCAGATCGCCGGGCTGTCGGGAACGCCGTGGAGGAAAAGCTTTGCGGTCGTCATATCACCCTCCCCTATTCATTGCCCCAGCGGCCCCCGCCTTTGCGGGGGTGACGGGTATGCGCCTACTCCATCTCGCCGCGGTCGCGCCGCAGCTGATACCATTTCTGCACATTCGCATTGTGCTCGGCGAGGGTGCGCGCAAAGACATGCCCGCCGTCACCCTTCGCAACGAAGAAAAGATAATCATTCGCTTCGGGATCGAGCACAGCGGCGATCGCGCCCTTGCCGGGGTTCGCGATAGGTCCCCGCGGGAGGCCGATCATGCTGTAGGTGTTATAGCCGTTCACTGCCTGGATTTCGGAGCGCAGAATACGGCGACCGAGTGGTTTGCCCTTGGTGATCGGATAGATGATCGTCGGGTCAGCCTGGAGCCGCATTCCGACGCCGAGGCGGTTAGTATAAACCCCCGCAACGGTGCGGCGTTCAGCGGCGACGCCGGTTTCCTTTTCGACGATCGACGCGAGGGTCATCGCTTCGTTGCGGTCCTTTACCGCGGTGCGCGGCGTGCGTTTGGCCCAGAGTTCGTTGAACGCCTTGTCCATCGCCGCCTGCATCCGCTTGACGACCGCAGCGCGGCTCTCGCCGGTGGTGAAAGCATAGCTGTCGGGAAGGATGCTGCCTTCGGCTGGAACGGGAATTTCACCCTTCAACCGCTTTTCGGCCATCAGCCGGTCCCATACCATGACCGAGGGCATTCCCTCGGGAATCATCACGAGCCGCTGGATCGTCTTGCCCGACTGAAACAGTTCGAGGATGTCGCCTGCGTCCATCCCCTTTTCGATCTTGTACTCGCCGGGCTTGATCGGATCGTCCGACCCGAAGAAGCGCGCCTCGTTGCGAAAGCTCGATGCCGAGACGAGCCCCGCTTCCTCAAGGATCTGCCCCGCCTTCGCGATGCTCGAGCCCGGCGGAACGACGACCTCGGCATCTTTCGGCGCGCCGCCCGAGCAGGCAGCGAGCAGCAGCGCGAGAAACGACGCTAGAATTATACGAGCCACGATAGCGACCTCAGTTCTTCGTCACCCTGAACCTGTTTCAGGGTCCATGACCCGCCAATTCCATCGGCGCAGCGCTCAACGAAAGCGCAGACCATGGATGCTGAAACAAGTTCAGCATGACGAGCGGATTAATCTACCGCCTTGACGATCAGGCTGGCATTGGTGCCGCCGAAACCGAAGCTGTTGTTGAGCGCGGCGCGCACTTTGCGCTTCTTCGCGACATGCGGAACCAGATCGACGCCTTCGGTGCCCTCATCGGGGTTGTCGAGGTTGAGCGTCGGCGGAACGATCTGGTCGCGGATCGCGAGGATGCAGAAAATCGTCTCGACCGCACCCGCACCGCCGAGCAGGTGCCCGATCGCCGATTTGGTCGAGCTCATCGACACATTGTTCATCGCGTCGCCGAACAGGCGCTTCACTGCGCCCAGTTCGATCGTGTCGGCCATCGTCGAAGTGCCGTGGGCGTTGATATAGTCGATGTCGTCGGGGGTCATCCCGGCCTTTTTCAGTGCTGCGGCCATCGAGCGGAACGCGCCATCCATTTGCGGGTCGGGCGCGGTGACGTGATAGGCGTCACCCGAGAGGCCATAGCCGACGACCTCGGCATAGATTTTCGCGCCGCGCGCCTTGGCATGCTCATATTCCTCGAGCACGACGACACCCGCGCCCTCGCCCATCACGAAGCCATCGCGGTCCTTGTCATAGGGGCGGCTCGCCTGTTCAGGGCGGTCGGTATAGGTCATATTCAGCGCGCGCGCCTGCGCGAAGCCCGCAATGCCGATGGGGCAGATCGTCGCTTCGGCGCCGCCCGCCAGCATGATGTCGGCATCGTCGTCGCGGATCATCCGCGCCGCGTCGCCAATCGAGTGCGCGCCGGTCGAGCAGGCGGTGACGACGGCGTGGTTCGGGCCTTTAAGGCCATATTTGATGCTGACCTGACCCGAGATCAGGTTGATCAGGCGGCCATGAACAAAGTGCGGGCTGACGCGGCTCGGTCCCTTTTCTGCGAGCAACAGGCTTTCGCTCTCGATCCCCGGCAGGCCGCCGATCCCCGAACCGATCGAGCAACCGGCGCGAATCTTCTGCTCTTCGGTCAGCTCGGTCAGACCGGCATCTTCGAGCGCCTGGCCCGCGGCATCGATGCCGAAAACGATGAAGGGATCGACCTGACGCTGCACCTTATGATCAACGCGCTTGCCGGGATCGAAACCATATTCATGGTCGGGTCCCTTCACTTCGCAAGCAATCGTGCACTTCTGGTCGGATGCATCGAAATGGGTAATCGGACCCGCGCCCGATTTGCTGGCGAGCAGGTTGGCCCATACGGTTTCCACATCGGCGCCCAGCGGCGTCACCAAACCCAAACCCGTCACCACAACCCGGCGCATAGTCATTCCTTTCGTCGGCCCCCACCGGGGACCCGCATCACATCACTCGGCGCGCTTCTAATGAAGCTTGGGCCATAAAAAAAGCTTCCCGGCCACTGCGCGCGAACGCTCGGGACCGGGAAGCCGGAAACGCGTGGGCGGCGTTGCCGCCGCGTCCGGCTATGCCGGACAGAGCCCGATTAGCCCT
>JAURVS010000452.1 GCA_030655355.1 Sphingopyxis sp. | reverse complement strand
ATGGATCGCGGGATCGACTGGATCGTCGGCGCGCCCTCCTATCCCGACTTTCACGAGCCGCGCGTCGACAAGGCGCAATCCTGGCCCGAAGTCGTCGAGGCACAGACCAGCGGTCTCGCCGCGAGCCGTTTCCGCTATGCGCCCGAACGTACGCCCTTGCTCAGCGCTGCGCGCGTCGTCGACCTCGAAGAGCCGCAAGCCGTGCTGATGACGCTCAACGCGCGCGACATCACGCGCACCGTCCGCGCCGAGCGCTTCCGCATCGCCGTCGTCGTCGCAATGGTTCTGCTCGCTTCGGTCCTGCTTTCGCTTTTCCTCGCACGCACGATCGTCCGTCCGCTGCGGCGCCTCGCGCGCGCAGCAGTTCGCGTCCGGCTGGGCCGCGCACGCGAAGTCGTTGTCCCGCGCCTGCCGAGCCGGCGCGACGAAATCGGCACGCTCGCTCGCGCACTGTCCGACATGACGCAGGCGCTTCGCGAGCGCATCGACGCCGGCGAGCATTTCGCCGCCGACGTGACGCACGAACTCAAAAACCCGATCGCCTCGGTCCGCTCGGCGATCGAGGGACTGGGCCGCGTCACCAGCGACGAACAGCGCGCGCAATTGCTCGCGATCGCCGACGAGGATGTCCGACGGCTCGACCGGCTGGTGAACGACATCAGCGAGGCGAGCCGCGTCGACGCGCAGCTGTCGCGCACCCTGTTCGAGCCGATCGACGTCGGAATGATGATCGAATCGATGCTCGCGTCACGCGCAGCACGCGTCGATGCGGCGGTGCCGCAACCGCGGATCGCCTTCGCGCGCCCGCGCAAGGGCACAACGATGGTGATGGGCGACGGTCATCGGCTCGAACGCGCGATCGACAATGTCATCGACAATGCGATCAGCTTTTCTCCCGCCACTGGCCTTGTCTGCATTTCGGCCACCCGGCTCGGCGACGAAGTGCATGTGCGCGTCGACGACGACGGCCCCGGCATAGAACCGTCGCAGCGCGACGCAATTTTCCGCCGTTTTCACAGCGAACGGCCCGCGGGCGAAGCCTTTGGCCGCCACAGCGGACTGGGCCTCGCGATCGCGCGGACAATCGTCGAGGGGCATAGCGGAACGATCAACGCGAAAGATCGCGACGACGGCAAGCCCGGCGCCAGCCTGCTACTCACGCTTCCTGCGCGCGAAGGCCCAAACGAGGACGGCTAAACGCCGCCTATCGCCTTGCAGCCCCGCTTCGTCGCCGGTAAGCCATGGCGATGCTTCCGAGCCGGACCAGAACCGAAATCGTCAATATCCACGCCAGCTGCGTCGCTGCGGGCAATGGAGGGGTACTGATTCTCGGCAATTCGGGACAGGGCAAATCGGATCTTGCGCTGCGGCTAATCGATCGCGGCGCGCGGCTCGTCGCCGACGATCGCTGCGACATCTGGTTCGATCGCAACCGCCTTTGGTGCCGTCCGCCCGAAAATCTCGCCGGCAAGCTTGAGGTTCGCGGGATCGGCATCATCGAGCGCCCCTGGACCGCGCCGGTACCGCTCGCGCTCGCGGTGCGGCTGACCGACCGTTACGACCGTATGCCGTCGGTGGGTCAGGTTGAGATGGTTGCAGGGCACGCCTTGCCCGCGCTGCTGCTGTCGGCGTTCGAAGCCTCGGCGCCGATAAAGATCATGCTCGCGCTCGAGCGACTGGCGCCCGCCGCATGAAACCCGAATGATGAGCGCGTCGGCCGAACAACGGCTGTTGCTGGTCACCGGCCTGTCGGGTGCGGGCAAATCGACCGTGCTCAAGGTGCTCGAAGATCTCGGCTGGGAAGTCGTCGACAATCTGCCGCTGCCGCTGCTCGAAACGCTGATCGACGCCCCGGTGAAGCGCAGCGAGGCGGCCCGACCGATCGCGGTCGGCATCGACAGCCGCAGTCGCGGCTTTCGTCCGGCGCTCCTCGTCAAGCAGATCAAGGAACTTCGCGAAGGCGGCGGCCGCGACATTCAGACGCTGTTTCTCGACTGCGCGGGCGCCGAACTCGAACGCCGCTTTTCGGAAACGCGGCGGCGCCACCCGCTCGCCGAGGACCGCCCAGCCGCCGACGGGATCGCGCGCGAACGCGAGATGATGGAGCCGCTCCGCCGCTGGGCCGAGCATGTCATCGACACAACGAATTACAGCAGTAACGATCTGCAACAGGAAGTGCGGCAGCGCTTCGGCGACGCCGATGAAGGCGAGCCGGTGCTCAACATTTTGAGCTTCGGTTTCGCGCGCGGCTTACCGCGCAACGCCGACCTCGTGTTCGACATGCGCTATCTGCGCAATCCGCATTGGGACCCGAAGCTCAAGCCCGGCACCGGACTCGATGCCGATGTCGCCGCTTATGTGGTCGCCGATCCCGCCTATGAAGACAGCGTCGCGCAGATCGAGAAACTGATTCTGACGCTTCTCCCGCGCTACCGCGTCGAGGGTAAAAGCTATGTCACCATCGCATTCGGTTGCACCGGCGGCCGCCATCGCTCGGTCCATGTCGCAAGCCGTGTTGCCCAAACGCTACGGACCGCGGGTCATGAGTTAACCCTGACCCACCGCAATCTTGACTCTGCCCCGCAAGATGGGCTTGAGGGCAAGCCTCCGCCCGCGTCTCCCGCATCCGGCGGCAAAACATAAGGGTCGACGACTGCATGGCGAACGATAAGGCTC
>JAURVS010000432.1 GCA_030655355.1 Sphingopyxis sp. | reverse complement strand
TCGGTGACGCCCGTCATCGGCGCGAGGATCACTGGATCCGCGATGGTGATGTTGCCGATCTGGATGGGCCGCAGCGGCGCCATGGCGAAACCTTCGTCGATTGCCTAAAAATTAAGCAGCGCCCCTACACGCTAAGCGGCTTTCCCGCAAGCCGCCGCTGCGCTAACCGCGCGAACGATGATCGAGTCCTCCTCCCCTGCTTTGCCGTCCGTAGTCGTGATCCTGCTGGCCGGCGGACAAGGCACGCGTGCCGGCTTTGACGTGCCGAAACAGCTGATGCTGCTGGGTGAGAAGCCCGTCCTGCGCTGGAGCCTCGACAGCTTTGCCGCTCATTCTGCGATAGGCGGAGGCGTACTGGTCGCGAATGATGACGTCGTGACCGCAATCGGCAACCTTCCATCAGGCTGGATTTCGGCCGCGCCCGGCGCAGAGCGACAACAGTCGGTCGGAAACGCGCTCGCTGCGATCGCTGATCAGGGCGACGATATGTTCGTGCTCGTTCATGACGCCGCGCGCCCCGGCGTGACCGCCGACGTGATCGATCGATTGATCGAAGCGCTGGCAAACGCCGAAGCGGCGATTCCGACTCTGCCTGTTCCCGACACGCTCGTCGAGCAAAGCGCCAACCTCGCCGGTGAAGTCGTCGATCGCAGCGCGCTCGCACGCGTTCAGACACCGCAGGCGTTCCATCTTGGCACATTACGTCGAGCCCATGCCGAGGCGGTTGAGGCTGCCGCCACTGATGATGCGCAGCTTGTTCGCCGCTTGGGCGTATCTGTCGCGACCGTGGCGGGCGATGCGCGCCTCCATAAACTGACATATGCCGAGGATATGGCGATGCTGTCAGGACTGTTGGGGATCAAGACGATGACACGCACCGCAGTCGGCATGGGATATGATGTTCACCGCCTCGTGACGGACAAGCCCTTGTGGATCGGTGGCATAGAAATCGCGCATAGTCATGGCCTTGAGGGTCACAGTGATGCAGACGTAGGGCTTCATGCACTGACCGATGCGATCCTCGGCGCGCTGGGCGACGGCGATATCGGCGACCATTTTCCTCCGTCCGATCCGCAGTGGCGCGGCGCCGCATCGCATCGCTTCCTGAGCTTTGCTGCCGAGCGTGTTGTGGAGCGAAAGGGGCGAATCGAGCATGTCGACCTGACCATCATTGCCGAAGCGCCAAAGATCGGCCCCCACCGCGCTGCGATCCGCGAGCGCATTGCCGAAATCCTTGCCATCCCGGTAGAGCGGGTTAGTGTGAAGGCCACAACGACAGAGCGGCTGGGCTTCACCGGTCGTCGCGAGGGGATCTCTGCTCAGGCCGTCGCGACCTTGAAACTTCCGGAGAATTGACCGTGTTGCCTGACAATGAATCGCGCCTTGCCGCGCGCGACGAGCTTGCGACGACTGTGCTGGCCAATAACCGCGCTGCTGGTCGCAAGATCGCCGTCGCGGAAAGCTGCACCGGGGGGATGGTCAGCGCGGCGCTTACCGATATTGCGGGGAGCTCTGATGTGTTCTCGGCGGGCTTCATCACCTATTCGGGGCATGCCAAGCAGTCGCAACTCGACGTCAGCAGCGAAATTCTCGAGACCTTTGGCGAAGTGTCGCTCGCAACCGCTTGGGCGATGGCCGCCGGAGCGCTGGCGAACAGCGACGCCGATGTTGCGATCGCGATAACCGGCATCGCGGGTCCGGGTGGTGGGTCAGAAAAGAAGCCAGTGGGCCAGGTCGTTTTCGCGCGCGCGCTCCGCGGCCAGAATTCCGACGATTACTTCACGCAGCGCGTCCAGTTCGACTCGACCGACCGCGCATCGATCCGTCACCATGCAACCCTGTTTGCGCTCGACCTGCTTCAGCCCGACAAAGACGAACTGCGCCCGTCGGAAGACATTACGCTTGCCGCGCCATAAAGGGCGTCGGCGCGCGTCTCGAACGCGGTGATCATCTTGCGCAGCGCCTTGTCGAACATCTGACCCGCGAGCGTTTCGAACACACGGCTGCGGAACGAGAAATCGACGAGAAAATCGACTCTGCATCCGCCGCCTTCTACCGGCTGGAAATGCCACTCATTGTTGAGATGCTTCATCGGCCCGTCGATATAGCTGACGGTAACCGCGCGCGGACGCTCCTTGTGGACGCGGCAGGAGAAGCTCTCGCGCAGCCCCTTGAAGCCGACGATCATGTCGGCGACGCTTTCATTCGCGTCATCGCTGCGTATCCGCAACGCGATAACCCACGGAAGAAACTCGGGATACCGATCGATATCGGTCACGAGCGCGAACATCTGCTCGTCGCTATAGGGAAGAACGCGTGTTTCGTGATGCCGGGGCAAAGCGGACGTCAGCCCGCCTTGACGCGCGCGAGTTGCGCCTCGCGGGCGGCGCGCATTTTCTCGAAATCGTCGCCCGCGTGATAGCTCGAGCGAGTCAGCGGTGACGCGGCGACCTGCAGGAAGCCTTTTGCACGCGCGATCTGCGCATAGGCATCGAACGCCTGCGGGGTGATGAAATCAATCACTTTCGCATGTTTCGGCGTCGGCTGAAGATACTGCCCCATCGTCATGAAATCGATGTCGGCGCTGCGCATATCGTCCATCACCTGATGGACCTCCATTCGCTCTTCGCCCAGCCCCATCATGACGCCAGATTTGGTGAAAATCGACGGATCGCGGCGCTTGACGCTTTCGAGCAGGCGCAGCGACGCATAATAGCGCGCGCCGGGACGGATCGTCGGATAGAGGCGGGGCACCGTCTCCAGATTATGGTTATAGACGTCGGGACGCGCATCAACGATCGCGGCCACCGCGCTTTCAGGCTTGTTACGGAAATCGGGCGTCAGAATTTCGATCGTCGTCTGCGGCGTTTCACGGCGGAGCGCCTGAATCACCTTCACGAACTGGCTGGCGCCGCCATCGGGCAAATCGTCGCGATCGACCGAGGTGATCACGATATGGCTGAGCCCCATTTTCGCCGCAGCGATCGCGGTATGTTCGGGCTCCATCAGATCAACAGCGCGCGGCATGCCTGTTTTGACGTTGCAGAAGGCACAGGCGCGCGTGCAGGTGTCGCCGAGAATCATCACCGTTGCGTGCTTTTTCGTCCAGCACTCGCCGATGTTCGGGCATGCCGCCTCTTCACAGACCGTGTTGAGATTCAACTCGCGCATCAGCTTGCGCGTTTCGGCGTAGCCGGCGCTTGTCGGCGCCTTGACGCGGATCCAGTCGGGCTTGCGCGCGCGCTGGCTGGGAGTCGTTGCGGGCTGTTGGGCGGGTGATGCTGGAGCGTTCATGGCGATCACATAGTCGTGCACGCGCCTCTTCTCAACCTCTCTACCTATGCTAAGGCGCATCCATGACTCACTTTGCAGATATGATTGAAGGTTACGGGCGTTTCCGTAACGGCGGCTGGCAGCAACAACGCGAGCGCTGGGAACAGTTGGCGGAGGGGCAATCGCCCAAGGTGATGATCATTGCCTGCTCGGACAGCCGATCCGAACCGTCGCAGATTTTCGACACCAATCCGGGCGAAATCTTCGTCGTTCGCAACGTTGCAGCGCTTGTGCCACCGTTCGAGACAACCCCCGGACGTCACGGTGTCTCGGCCGCACTCGAATTCGCCGTGCAGTTTCTGCATGTCGAGGAAATCGTGGTGATGGGCCACGGCCTGTGCGGCGGTTGCCACGCCGCGCTCCACCGCACGATGGCGGGCGCCGAACCCGGCCGCGGCGGCTTCATCGCGGACTGGATCGCGATGCTCGACGACGCCAGCGAACAGGTCCGCCAAGACCATCCCAATATCGACAATCGCGAAGCCAGCCGCGCGATGGAATTGGCGGCGGTCCGCGTAAGCCTTGACAATCTTAGAACTTTTCCCTGCATTCAGGAAAAGGAACGGCGTGGAAGCCTGACTTTGCGCGGCGCCTTCTTCGCGATCAGCGACGGCGTGCTGCACCTATTGGACGAAGCGACGGGAGAATTTTCTCCTGCGTGAACAGGAGGCAATATGAGCAAGAACGCATTTTGGGTCACCGTCATTTTTGTCGCGGCAGTCGTCGGGGCATTGTTGGGACCCGCTCTTGCCCAGTCGCTCTCTGCCGGCGCGATGCTGGCCTTTTCGGTCCTCACTCTTGTCGGGATCGTCGGTCTGATCATCTGGTCGCTGTCGAACAACAAGTCGGGAAAAAAGGCTGATACTGCCACGCAGGCCGATGCCCGAACGATGCGCGCACCCGAAGGCAAAGCGCGTATCTATGTGACGCGCCGGGGCTTCGTCGCTGCCCTCCAAGGCATGAACATCACGCTCGACGAGACGGCCAAGGGCCAGATCAAATCGGGACAGATGCTGATGGCAGATGTTGAGCCCGGTCGTCACCAGCTTCATGCAGCGATGGCCAAGGGAATCATGGCGCACGCGGGGACGATCGAAGTCGATGTTGAGGCGGGCCAAGTCGTCGTCATCGATGCGATGTTCGAGATGAGCGCGCTGAAGGGCGATGCAAAGCTCACCCTGCTGGACGGCGCGAAAGCGCGTGACAACGTCCACGCGACCAAGCTCATCCTGTGGGAAGTCTCGCCCGCCTGACAGCGACGAAACGACGCTTGTCTGCGAGCAATGGTGAGACGCACCTGCAACATTGGCGTCGATCGCACGTTCTCCCAAAAAGGAGAATTTGATGGCCCTTCGCCAAACCCTGTCGGCTGCCCCGGCGCTAGCGTCCCGTCGTCGTGCGTTTCCCGGCGAAGATGAATCTTACACCAAGGCGCGAAAATCGCTGCTTGCCGAAGAAATCGATCTGCGCCGTAAAATGACACGCATCGCCGAACAGCGCCGCGCCCTGCCGCCGGGGCCGCTGATGAAGGATTATCGGTTCAAAGACGCCAATGGCGCCGAAGCAGGCCTCGCCGACCTGTTCGGCGACCACGACACGCTTGTCGTGTATTTCTGGATGTACGGCCCGGAGCGCGAACGCCCCTGCCCCATGTGTACCAACTGGCTAGGCGCGGTGAACGGCAACGCCAATGACATCAAACAGCGCGTCGCGCTGAAGATCATCGGCCGCAGCCCTGTCGAACGGCAAAAGGCCTTCGGGCATGAGCTCGGCTGGCAGGCGCTCGATTTCGTCCAGACGTTCGGCGATGATTTTGCAGCCGATTTCCGGCTGCTCAACGCCGACGCAAGCGAGAATCCGCTGCTGGCGGTTTTCAAACGCAATGGCAGCGGCATCCGTCTTTTCTGGAAAAGCGAGATGACGAGCGAAATGGCCGATCCGGGTCAAGACCCGCGCGATGCGCCCGATATCGCGAGCCTTTGGAACATCCTCGACCTCACGCCCTCGGGACGGGGTACCGACTGGTATCCGTCGCTGGAATATTGAAGCTTAAACCCGCAAAAGCATCGCACGCACGTATCGAAACTTTGCCATTTCGGGCCTTAAAGCGACAAAATATACGCATGAGCGCGTCAAAATTGTCTCCTTTATCGCTTTAAGCGGAGAGATTGGATTTCGACGAAGTCAAAGAGCGAAGGGCAACGCTGGCACAGCGCGATATTGTAGGAAAGCTGCATTTGGCGGGCCGCTGCTTGCCTCGGGGTGTTTCGGTTCGCCGTGCATTTCCGCTCACTCGCGAAAGGAAATCACACAGCCGCGCTCTCCGCCGCGTCGTTAGCCGCGACCCGCCGCGAGATTTCCGCCGTGTGGGTCAGCGAGACGCGCGTTCCCGGCGCGGCGTCCTCGACCGCTATGTCCGCCCTCAATTGCTTGGCCAGCGCCTGGACGATGCGCGTGCCCAGTCCTGCGCCAGACCGTTCGGGATCGTCGGCCATGCCGACCCCATCGTCGGACACCGACAGCGTCCAGTCGTCGCCCGTAGCGGCGTAGCCGACAACGACGTGGCCGGGGCGCCCATCCGGAAAGGCGTGTTTGAGCGCGTTGATCACCAGTTCGGTCACGATCAACCCCATGCTGACCGACACATCGCCGCTGATAGACACCGGATCGACTTGGGTCGTCAGGGTTAGCTGGTCTGGATCGAAGATCATCGACGCGCCGATGCTGGCACAAAGCTGAGCCAGATAGGGTTCGAGCTCGACCGAACCGCCCTCGGATTCGGCAAGATGCCGTTGCAGCGTCGCGATCGACATCACGCGTTGATGCGCGTCGCTCAGGTGACCGCGCGCCTCGCTTGATTGCACCTTGCGCGCGCTCTGCATCAATATGCTTGCGATGATCTGCAGGCTGTTGGCGACACGGTGCTGCATTTCGTGGAGCAGCGCGGCATTGTCGTGGACCAGTTCCTTCTGACGCTTTTCGCTCTTCCGCACCTCGGTCACGTCGATCACGGTGATCATCATCCGCGTGTGGAGAGTGTCGCCATAGTCGAGCCGCTGTGCCTTCAACACCAGTCGGCGGCGCCCGCCGAGGCTGGTTTCGATATCGACTTCATACGCTTCGACCTCTGCCGCGCCCGAGAGTGTTGCGTCGATCAGCGAGCGAAGCCGCGGCAGATCCCATTGCTGGTTATCGAGGTCATAGATGGTGCGACCGGTCACGGTCTTAGGATCGATACCGAAGGCGGCACAGAAACTGTCGCTTGCTGCGACGATCGCAAGATTTTCGTCGAGCAGCAAAAGCGGCGCGTCGGAGGCAAGCACCACCGCGAGCCCCAACGTGCGGCCAAGATTTATCGGTGGATTGTCGGCAGCCATGCGGCGCGCCTTCCCAGTCGGCCCGGACCGCAGGACGCGGCCTTATCGGCAACCAAATCGCGGGGCAAATTTGATCGACGTCGCCGACCTCTGCCTCAAGGGGGAGTATAGCATGCGGCCGGGTTGCACGCGCACAGAATCGACACGTCCGCCACATCCCGCCGCGAACGGGTCGGGAGACGATGTTTGTAAGTGGTCGCGTGCAGCCATTCATCATGGTGCATTGCCGACCACGCCCCCTGCCTTTGCGGCGACGACGATTGCTTACGGAGCGCGCATCCCTGCCCGCTCAATCAGGGAATAGCGTAGGTCACATTCGCCTGCCCGACGGGCTTGTCGGCGTCGTCAGTCCAGATACGGATGTCCATGACCGCAAGCCGCTTGCCCAGCCGCAACATGTGGGCGTCAGCGAACAAGGGGCCGGGGCGGCACGGGCGCAGGAATTGATAGTTGAGCGCGCTGGTCACTGCCATCGCGACGGGGCCGATATGCGCGAGAACAAGTGCATAGGCGGCCATGTCGGCAAAGCCCATCTGGGTCGGGCCGGAAATCAGTCCGCCGGGGCGGAGCGCCTTGTCGGTCGGGTCCATCCGCGCCTGAACAAACCCCGGCGCGGCGGATACGACATGACCGCGCGAGCCGGGTTCAGAATGGGGGAAGGCCGCTGTCAGAAACGCGTTGAGCGCATCCGCATCCAAGCGGATCGCGCCCGACGAGATTGGCGACGAGATTGGCGGCAGCCCCTCCCCGCTCATGCCGGTCAGCGCGTCAGTTTCTTGTACGACGTCGCGTGCGGGCGCGTCGCATCGTCACCAAGGCGGCGGATCTTGTCTTCCTCATAGGACTCGAAATTGCCTTCGAACCATTCGACATGGCTGTCGCCTTCGAACGCAAGAATATGCGTCGCGAGGCGATCGAGGAAGAAGCGGTCGTGGCTGATGACCACGGCGCAACCCGCGAAATTCTCAAGCGCTTCTTCGAGCGCGGCGAGCGTTTCGGTATCGAGATCGTTGGTCGGTTCGTCGAGCAGCAGTACGTTGCCGCCCTGTTTCAGCATCTTCGCCATATGGACACGGTTGCGTTCACCACCCGAGAGCTGGCCGACCTTCTTCTGCTGATCGACACCCTTGAAGTTGAAGGCACCCACATAGGCTCGCGTCTGCATCTCGTGCTTGCCGATGTTCATCATCTCGGCGCCGCCCGAAATTTCCTGCCAGACATTGTTGTCGGGCTTCAGATCGTCGCGGCTCTGGTCGACGAAGCCGAGATGGACGGTGTCGCCGATCGTCACCTTGCCACTGTCGGGGGTTTCCTGCCCCGTGATCAGCTTGAACAGCGTCGATTTACCCGCACCGTTGGGGCCGATGACGCCGACGATGCCGCCGGGCGGAAGCGAGAAGGACAGGTCTTCGAACAGCAATTTGTCGCCAAAGGCCTTCGAGATATTCTCGACCTCGATAACTTTGCCACCGAGACGCTGCGGCACCTGAATGACGATCTGCGCTTTGCCGGGGATGCGCTTTTCCTGTGCCTCGACCAGCTGGTCGAAGCTTTTGATACGCGCCTTTGACTTGGCTTGCCGTGCCTTGGGGCTCTGACGGATCCACTCGAGCTCGTCCTTGATCGCCTTCTGGCGACCAGCATCCTCGCGCGATTCCTGCTCGAGGCGCTTGCCTTTCTTTTCGAGATAGGTCGAATAATTGCCTTCATAGACAAAATAGCGACCGCGATCGAGTTCGAGGATCCAGTTCACGACATTGTCGAGGAAATAGCGGTCGTGGGTGACGAGGATGACGTTGCCCGGATAATCGACGAGATGCTTTTCGAGCCAGGCGACGCTTTCGGCGTCGAGGTGGTTGGTCGGTTCGTCGAGCAGCAGGATAGACGGTTTTTCGAGCAGCAGGCGTGTCAGCGCGATGCGGCGCTTTTCACCACCCGAGAGGCTTTCGACGCTCGAGTCGCCCGGCGGGCAGCGGAGGGCCTCCATTGCGATTTCGAGCTGGTTGTCGAGCGTCCAGCCGTCGACTGCGTCGATCTTTTCCTGAAGCGTGCCCATTTCCTCCATCAACGCGTCAAAATCGGCGTCGGCAGGCGGATCGGCCATCAGCGTGCTGATCTCGTTGAAACGCTCCATCATGTCGGCGACGGGACGCACGCCGTCCATGACGTTTTCCTTGACCGTCTTGGTCGGGTCGAGGACGGGTTCCTGCGCCAGATAGCCGACGGTGATGCCGTCGCCGGCCCATGCTTCGCCGGTGAACTCGTTGTCGATCCCCGCCATGATCTTCATCAGCGTCGATTTACCCGTGCCGTTCGGGCCGACGATGCCGATCTTGGCATCGGGATAAAATTGCAGGCTCAAATCCTTGAGCGTCGGCTTTTGCGCGCCGGGATAGGTCTTGTTCAGACCCTTCATCACGAAACTATATTGGGCAGCCATGGAAATGCTCCGGATATGGGCAGGGCCGCAGGTGCGACCGGGAGAGATTGAGTTGCGCGCCGGTTAGCGAATGGGCGCGGGCTTGGCAATCATTGGGGCAATCTGCGCTTGCCGCAGGCTGCTGCTCCTCTAGGATCGCTGGCATGAATATCATCGGTCGCACCGCATGCATCGCCGCCCTTTCCGCCACCGCCCTTGGCGGCCCCGCGGTTGCTATCGCTTCTGAACCCACTGCCGTTGAACTGGCGCAGCGCAGCCAGGAGCTCGCCTGGTGGATCGTCGAAGATCTCACCACCGAAATCGGACCGCGGCAGGCGGCGACCGAGGCCGAAGCTGCCGCGCGCCGCTGGGCCGTCGGACGGCTGAAGGAAATGGGGTTTCAGAATGTCCGCGAAGAAAGCTTCAAAATGCCGACGTGGGTCCGCGGTGACGAGCAAGCGTCGCTGATCGGCCCCTTCCACCCGCAGAAGCTCGCCATCGCCGCGCTTGGTAACAGCGCATCGACTGGCCCGAAGGGTGTCGAGGGCGACATTGTCTATTTCGACAGCTTCGACGCGTTGCAAGCAGCCGCCGATCAAGCTGTGAAAGGTAAAATCGTTTTTATCGATCACAAGATGCAGCCGACACAGGATGGCAGCGGATACGGATATTATGGCCGCGGCCGGTTCACGGGGCCCAATGTCGCGGCGAAGAAAGGTGCGATGGCGATCGTCATTCGCTCGATCGGCACCGACGATCACCGCAATCCGCATACCGGCGTGACCAATTTCGAGGCCGGAGTAAAGCCGATCCCGGCGGCTGCGCTGTCCAATCCGGACGCCGACCAGCTCGTGCGTCAATGGAAACGCGCGCAAGCGACGCGCGCAGCAGGCAGCAATTCTGGCGCTTCCGCAGCGCTAAAGATGAAATTGCTCCTCACCCCGCGGAACCTCGGCCAGCAGACGTCGGGCAATGTGATCGCCGAAGTGCCGGGCAGCGACCCTGCGGCCAGTCCGATCATCATCGCCTGCCACTTGGACAGCTGGGACCTCGGCACCGGCGCAATCGACGATGCGGCAGGCTGCGGGATCATCACCGCCGCCGCCAAGCATGTGATGATCGCGGGCCAGCCGCGCCGCACGATCCGCTTGTTGTGGGCAGGCGCCGAGGAAGTCGGAGTGTTTGGCGGCAAAGCCTATTTCGACGCGCATGGGAAAGAGAAGCACGCCGTCGCGCTGGAATCGGACTTTGGCGCCGACCGCATCTGGCGGGTTGATTTCAAGCTGCCCGAAAGTGCCAAGGCGCTTGCCGACCGGATCGCCGCCGCGGTGATGCCTTTTGGCGTCGTACGCGGCAAACAGCCTGCGGGCGGGGGCGCCGATATCGGCGCGCTTGTCCAGGCGGGCGTTCCGGCGATCGATCTGGCCCAAGATGGCACGCGTTATTTCGACCTGCACCACACCTCTGACGACACGTTGGACAAAGTCGACGCCGTCCAGCTGCGGCAAAATGTGGTCGTTTGGACAGCAGTTTTAGCGATTCTCGCCAATAGCAGCGACGATGAGCTTCCTTAAGTGTTACGGAGAAATGACAGATTTCCGTGCCCCACGGCCATCTCAATTATTTTTGTTGACGATTCATGCGGAACGGCTAAATCCCGCCGCTCGCGGAACGGGAAAGTTTCCCCAACGCGTTAAGGCATTTTAGGGAGCCCACATCATGAAGAAATTTGCTGCTATCGCTGTTGCTGCCAGCATGTTCGCCCTCGCCGCTTGCGGTGAAAAGGCTGCTGAAGAAGCAACCACGGAAGCTCCGGCTGCTGAAGCTGTTGCTGAAGAAGGCGCTGACGCCGCTGCTGCTGGCGCTGAAGCCGCTGCTGCTGGTGCAGACGCTGCTGCTGCTGGTGCCGAAGCTGCTGCTCCGGCCGCTGACGCTGCTGCAACCGCTGCTGCTCCGGCCGATGCCGCTGCTGCTCCGGCTGCTGCTGCTCCGGCAGAAGCAAAGAAGTAAGTCACAGCCCTTCGGGGCATTGACTGAAACGAGAAACGGGCGGTCTTCCTTCGGGAAGGCCGCCTTTTTCTTTGCCCGTCTTTTTCTCGATAAAGACGGTCAGGCGGGATAGACTTGCGCCCCTACCCTGTCTAAGGCCCCGGACCAGTAGTCGGGGAGTAGCGCAGCCCGGTAGCGCGCCTGCTTTGGGAGCAGGATGTCGCAGGTTCGAATCCTGTCTCCCCGACCACTGTCCTCCCAAATCAACCGGCGACGAATTATCCCGCCGAAGTCGCGATCAGCCGCGCGTAAAAATCGATCATGCGTTTGAAGCTGTCGATCATCATATGCTCGTTGGTCCCGTGGATCATCGCGGTTTCCTTGAGCGTGAAGTGCATCGGCATGAAGCGGTACACATCCTCTGAAATCGACTCCATGCTGCGGCTGTCGGTCGCCGCGACGACGAGGTAAGGCGCGACCACAGCATCGGGGGCGTCGGCGCGCGCCGCAGCGACGACATATTTCCAACCTTGCGAGTTGCTCGACGAGACGCGCGACGGCTCGTTCGGCGGTTTGACCCAGCTCAATTCGACCGGAGCATCCCCCACCGCGGCCTTCGCCCGTGCCATCACGTCGGCAGAGCTATTCCACGGCGCAATGCGATAATTGATCAGCGCGGTGGCCGATTGCGGCAGAACATTCTCCTTGGGGCTTCCCTGCAGCATCGTCGGAGCGATCGTGGTGTGGAACGCGGCAGCCGACGAAGGCGAGCCCGACAGCTGCTTTTTGACGACCGATCCGAGCAACCACTGGTTCGCGACTGCGAGTTTGGTCGTCCCGCCTTTATGCGCCGCAAGCGCCTCGACCATTGCCGCGCCGGGGCCGCGCATCTCGATCGGGAATGGGCTTTCGGCGATGGCCAGCACTGCGCGCGCCAGCGTCGTCACCCCGGTTTCGGCAGGCGGCATCGAACTGTGCCCGCCGGGCGCATTGGCGGTGACCTTAAGCGTCGCATAGCCCTTCTCGGCGACACCGATGAGGATGGCCGGCCCGTTAATCACCGGCGTATCGCGGAGCACGACGCTGCCCTCGTCGAGCGTATAGAGCGCGCGCACTCCCTCGGCCTTCAGCCTGGCTGCCGCCGCCACGGCGCCTGATCCTCCGGCCTCCTCGTCATGGCCCGACACCAGATAGATGCCACGCTTTGGCTTGAAACCGTTCGCCGCCAGCGCCTCGATCGCCTCGAACAGCCCAATGAGCGAGCCCTTGTCGTCGACAGTACCACGGCCCCACACCGCTTTTTCGGCGATCGTCCCGGCGAAGGGTGGATATTTCCAGTCGCCTGCGGTGCCGTCGGTTACGGGCACGACGTCCTGATGCGCCATCACGATGATCGGCGCCAGCGACGCGTCGCTACCCGACCAATGATAGATGAGCGTGCGGTTCGGCAGGATGGTGCGGGTCATCGCGCGGTGCGTCGCCGGATAGGTCGCGGCAAGCCAGCTATGCAGCCGGTCCCATTCGGCGACGTCATTCTCGGCCGGGTCCTGATGCGAGATCGTCTTGATTTGCGCGGCTGCGCTAAGATGCGCGACGGCGGCGCCAAGATCATAGCTTGGTGCTGCGGCCAACCGGATGTCGCTGCCGTCGGCAATATCCTTCGGTTCGAAAGTGGCGGTCCGCACCGCCACAGTCCCCGCCACAACCGCAAGGATCGCTAGACCCCCAAAAAGGATCGTCCGCCGCTTCCCCATATATCTCTCCCTCTGGCCAGCAATGGACCGCCATCGGTTTCATTTTGCAAGGGAAATGGTCTTGGGAAATGCTTTGGGGGAAATGGTGGGCCCGGCAGGACTCGAACCCGCAACCTAGCCGTTATGAGCGGCCAGCTCTAACCGTTGAGCTACAGGCCCCGCCTTTCAACCCGGTGGGGTGTGCGGGCGATAGCGGAGGCAGCGGCGCATTGGCAAGCGCCAACGCTCAGCGCGGCGTCCTGCTTTCGGCCATCGCCAAAATCTCGGCCGCCGTCGTCGGCTCGACGCCGCGTCGGGCAAGATGATCGAGCACGACATCCCACCAGCGATAGAAGAGCGCGAGATCAGCTTCGCTGCGGACATAGGGTGTATTGCCCGGCTGCAGCGACGGCGAATGAAAGGAAAAATTGAGCACCGGCAGACGCTGTTCGATCGCGATATCGATTGCCTTGCACGCCCGCTCGGCGGGGATGCCTTCGGGCGTCAGCGCGATCCGCTCGGCAAGGCCCAGCCGGGCGAGCGCCGCGTGACTGTTCGACGACGTGCGATGATAGAGCCAACTGCCCGCGCGTCCGAACAGCCCACCGAACACCGTCGTGACAGGCATTTCGAGTATCGGGCCGTGCGTCGTGCTCACCAACCATGGATGCAGCGGCGCAGAGCGATAATTCGGGCCGTGGCCCTTGCGATAATCGAACCCGGCACGAACCGACGTGTCGCAACGGAATCCGAGTGCGGCGAGCATCGCTGCCGTGTCGGACCCCAGACCATAGCGTCCGGCGCGATAGACGGTTGGGGCAGCGCCGAACCGGTCACGAATCGCATCACGTAGCGCGGTCATCTTGGCGCGCTGAAGATCGAGAGGCAGATTGCCCGTATAGCTGTTGCGCGCATTGACGTCTTCGTCGTGCGGCGGAGTGACCCACGGGTGCAGCTGCGCGCCGACCTCGCAAAGCCCGGCATCCTGCGCCGCGCCAAGAATAGCCACCGCATGGTCGTCCGCCACAACAGGCCAATCGACAAGATAGATGGGACGCACCCCGGCGCGTTCGAAATAGCTCTGACAGTCGATTAGCGCGGGCACCGACGCCAGACGATAGCCGGTGCGTGCGAAAGGCGCCGCCCAGTCAAAATCCTCTTCGGTATCGATGGTGACCCAGAAGCGCGGCTTTTCGTTCGCTTCGAGTTTGATCAGGTCCGATGCCGCCGGATATGCAAAGAAATTGCCCGCAGGCTGCACCATGCTCCCCTATGCCCGACCCAGCCGGGCTATTCGCCTTGCTGGGCTTCCAGTTCGACTTCGGGTTTGGAGTTGGCGGAGGGCAGGTGCAAGGTCAAGGCGTTATGCCCGATATCGAGGCGTCCACCGACGCTACGCGCAAGACTGTCGACAAGGCGCAGCGAAAAACCAAGGCTCAACACAGCGGCGCCCGGCGCTTCGCCTTCGGGGCTGAATCCGGGGTCGAGCAGATCGGCGGCCGTTGCAAAGCGAATGGTCGCGGGACGAACGATCCGCAATTGGAGCATGTCGTCGCGGGGAGACTCGGTGACCAACTGGCCAACCAAAACGGCACCCGCCTCGGATACATCGACCAATGCGGTCAACAGGCGACCAACCATTCGGCGGACATTGGCATCGCTGGCAATTCCTAGGAACGGGCCGCCGACGCGCGAAATGCTGAGGTCGATGCGCTGATCGGCAAGCAGCGCCGCAAGGTCGCTTTCAACCTGCGTCACCACGGAGCCGATATCGACAATCTCGTCGGTCACCTCAGCGACACTGGCCGAGCCGCTGCGCGCCGCGGTTTCCAGATCATCGATTATCGTCTGAACCGACGCAGCATCGGCGACGATCGTTTCAGCCATCGAACGATAGCCATGATTGACTGGTCCGAACATCTGGCCCGCGATAATCTGCGCAAACCCCGAAATGGCATTCAGCGGGCTACGAAGTTCGTGGATCAACTGACGGATCGAATCGCCCGAGTCTTCGGCCACTGGTCGACCATAGGGGGTTTCATTTCGCTGGGGACGGCGCGCGCTGGCCCGATAACCGCGGAACTGCCCCGTTGCCGGATCGAACCAAGGCAGCGCCGAAAAACGCCATTCGCCAGCTTCGGCGGGCGTGCCCTCAAGCAACATCCGCGCGTTAATGATTTCGGCGCGCTGGCGAAACGCACCGGCGGCGACGCCATCGGTGCCAGGTTCGCCGCCAAAGGCCGCCTCGGCGATCGAGAGGCCGATCACAGCGCCGCGCGTTACACCGTCAACCCAATGGACCACGCCATTGGGATCGGTTTCGAAGTGGAAAACCGCGCGCGGCGCACGCGAAGCCGCGGGCTGACTGCGCCCCGATTGATATTTATCGATCCGCCGAACGAGTTCGCTGATCTGGCTCGGGCTGCTTTCTACCGCGGCTACCGGAACCGCCTGCAATACCGCTTCGATTGGCGCGGGGGCCTCGACCTCTATCGCGACGTTTTGAATAGCGGCCTCGGGCTGCGGCAAGGCAACCGATGCGCTGCCGAGGCTGGCGAGCGCGCGATAAACGCCGTGCGGCAGATCGGTCCGGCTCGCAAGAACCGACCGCGCCATTGCACTCGTCGCAGGAAGGAGCGCCAGCCAATCGGCTTCGGCAAGCCGCGCATCGCGCAGCATGATCGCAGACACTGCCGGAACGTCATTTGCGTAAAGTGCGACGAGCGGCGCAAAACGGCCGTGGCGCGCAATCGCCCGCGCGCAATCGCGGCGAACAGATTCGGGGACCCGCGGCCGCAGCATGGCTAGCGCATGCAGACTGCGGCGAATATCGTCATCACCCAGTTGATTGCCGCGTTGCGCCAGAATATCAGAGAGTTGCCGCCAGGCAGTGATGCTCGCACGGCGATCCGCAGGCGCTTGGCGCAAGATCGTCGCAATCATCGAGTCAGCAGTCACGCGAAGTCAGCCCCATACCCTCAGTCGTTGGTTACCTTATTCTTACCGGCTAGCGTGAATCATTCGGTCATGAAAGTGCCTTAACCTTCCACGTCGCATTGTGGGACAATTGCAATCGTCTGAAATATTATTATGATCATCGCAGTTTTGGAAAACGGATGTTTCAATGATGGCCAGCCAGAAATTCGATCAGATTGATCTGCAAATATTAAGCGAGCTGCAGAAAAACGGCCGAATGACGAATGTCGAATTGGCACAGATGGTTGGGCTGACGGCGCCACCTTGCCTCCGTCGCGTCAGGGCGCTGGAAGAATCGGGTGTCATCCGATCTTATCATGCAGATCTCGATCCGGCGAAGCTTGGCTATGGCATCACTGTCTTTGCGATGGTCAGCCTGCGCAGCCAGGCCGAATCGGATTTGAAGGCGTTCGAGGATTATGTCGGCGGCCTCGCAGAGGTCCGCGAATGCTATATGCTCAACGGCGAGATCGACTTTTTGCTGAAAGTCGTGGCGCGCGACCTGCAAAGCTTCCAGTCCTTCCTCACCGCGCATCTGACATCAGCGCCGAACGTCACCAGCGTGAAAACATCGCTGACGATTCGGACCGCCAAGCAGCTTGCCGGGATTCCCGTCGAGCCCTGACGATTGATGCCAAGTGACATAAAGGGCGCCACCCCGTCGGGATGGCGCCCCTTTTTTTTGTGCGTTGAGTGCGATCAGTTCGTCGTCGGCGCGGCCGGCGCCGCAGCCGCTGTGGCGGCGGCAGGTGCAGGTGCAGGTGCATCCAGCTTTACGACCCACAGGTCGGCCAGCCGCTTGCGGGGGCCAGCTACCTGCGCGAAGGTCGCCTTGGCGGCCGCCTTGTCGCCCGACAAGGCTTGCGCCACAGCGAGTCGATAAGTCCACATGTCCTTGTCCGCGGTGCCCTTAGCTGCGGCCTGATACAGCGGGATCGCATCCGCATAATGGCCATATCCGACAAGCGCATCGGCAGTTGCGCCCGCCGTCTTGGGATTCGCGAGCGTTGAAGCTTGCTTCGAATAAGCCACCAGCGTCGAATCTTCGTTACCGGCGCGCGCCTTCTGATCGATACGGCGCGGGGAGAGCTTTGCGTCAGTTTCGGAGAATATTTTCTTCTTCTCACCCTCGACGATAACCGCGACGGCTTCGCCTGGCAGGCCATCGGAAGCTGCAAGAGCGCTATACTCGTCATACTCGACGCGTTCGGTCATCGCGCCTGTGGCACGCATCAGGCGCATCACATCAAGCGTAACCGATTCCTGTTCCTTCGGCGTGCCCACCTTCGGCGAAGCCTGGAGCACCGAGAACAAAGTCTGACGCCATACCGCAGGCTGATTGATATCGCGCAGGCGCAACGTCATCAGGTCGAGCATTTCGTCGTTCCGTTTGGCAGCCTGCAAAGCGCGGATCGGGCGAACATAAAGTTCGTCCGACGGGCGCTGACCGGCGGCGCGGCTGGCATCGATCGCGGCTTTTGCGGTCGCGATGCCCTGGTCGACCTGCCCCGAGTTGATGTAGCTGTCCATCAGCAACACCGGCAAAATGGCTTCGGTCGATCCGGCGGCGCGCCCGGCTTCCAGCCGCTTGATCGCCTTGGGATAGTCTTTCGCGCCATAGGCAAAGTTGCCCGAGAAGAAATTATAGGCCGCCACGCTTTCTGGCGGCGTAAGGCCCGAATCGAGCATGACGTCGAGGCCCTGCCCCTGCACGACCTGGTCCTTATTCAGGAGCCCAAGCTGAAGCTGGAAATAGCCGAGGAAATATTTGTCTTCGGGCGTGGTGGCGGTCGACTGACCCTCGGTCAAACCCGCCTGCAACGCAGCCGCATCCTTCGCGGTGACGGCATCCGACATTTTCTTGACTGCGGGAGCGAAGCCTTTGCTGACCGCCATGCCTTTTGCCGCTTGTTCTTTCTTCGGCTTTTCCTTCTTTTGGGCAGCGGCAGGCGTCGCGGTAGCCATCAGCGCACAGCCAAGCACGGCAGCCATTGCCGTTGCAGGCATCGAGCGAAAACGGTTGAACATTGAAATCTCTCCTCAGAACTCGGCCGTCTTCCCCCAACGCATACAAGTGGGGCGCATGCGGGTTCGGCCGCGCGTCACAAACGCGGCTAAACCCGTCGCGTTGCCAAGGCAAGACAGCTGGCATCGATAATTGATTGAAGGAGTGCGGCTGAACGGGAATTGAACCCGGGTCGCCGACGAACGCGCGGTGACGCCGTGACGTCAAGCGATGTCGTCGAGCGCCTGGTTGATCTGACGCAGCACAGCAGGATCACCCGGAGCGCCGGCCATCGCTTCTTCTGCAAGCTCGATCAGCGGGACAACGCCAAATGTCGCCGAAAGACCCTTCAAACGAAGCGCCGCCATCTCCCAATTTGCATCGCATCGCGCCCGGCGCATGAGGTCGGCAAGGTCGCGCGCGCTGCCCGTAAACGCGACGCGCAAATCCATCGCCATCGCCGGATTGTCACCGAAGGCAGAGCTGAGATAACGATCGAGGGGACCACTGTCGAAAGACATTCCACAGGATTGGCAGAGTGTAGTTAAGTTTCCGTTTCATGGCGGCCATTTGATGCTAAGATGTCGGCATGACGGGGGATAAGAAGATCGTTGGATTGTGGCGGGATTCCGCCGAAATCCATGCTGCCGACAGCGTAGCGCCGGAAGAGGCAGCTGCGCCCGAAACCGCAATTGCGCCCGATAGCGAGGCGCCCGCCGAGCGGGATTGGCTTGATATCTCGTCGCTCGACCAGACCGGGACCGACGAGGCATCGCCTGCCGCAACCAATTGGCGCGACCATATTGTGCCTGCTCTCCTGATCTTCGTCGGCATTATCTGGACGGGATTTGCGTTGCTCGTCGCGACCAACGGATTGTCGCGCAGCCTCGCCCTCGCCGATGCGCCTACGCTCGTTGCGACGATCGCGATGCCGCTGACTCTGTTGGCGGTGTTGTGGACGCTCCTGCTTCGTTCGAGCCGCTCCGAACAAGCCCGCTTTGCCGATGTCGCACATGCGCTTCGCGAAGAAAATCTGGCTTTGAACCAGTCGATGCACTCGCTGAGCCTGCATCTCGCCGATGCGCAAAAGCAATTGAGCGATCAGGCCAAAATCGTCCAGCAGCTCGGCTATGATACCGTGATGCGGCTCAATGAGAGCAGCGACAAGCTCGCGAGCAACGCATCGGTCATCGCCAATGCGCACGACCAGCTCGCACGATCGGGCGATGTCGCGCTGCAGCGGATGGACGGGCTTCTCGCGGGCCTGCCGCGGATCGACGATGTTGCGCAGCGGCTGGCTGTCAATTTCCGCGAAGCTGGGCTCGTCGCGCATCAGCAGGGCGCGAATCTCGAGGCGCGGCTCGCGGCGCTGGGCGAGGAAGCCGCAAGGGCGGCACAGACGGGTGAAGCCTCGACCGCAACGGTGCTCGAGGCGATCGTCGCGTTGCAGGAACAGACCAAGGAAACCGAATCGGAGCTGCTCGCCGCGTCGGCACAGGTTGCGGATGCGCAAAAGGCTGCGCTGACGCAGATGACCGACGTCTCCGCGTCGGCGCGCGATGATATCGCATCGACCGTTGCCGCGATCACGGGCCAGATGGGCGAAAGCTGGCAGCAGTTCCGCGATGGCGTCGATGCGGCCGCGGCGCAGATGGACACAAAACTCGTTGCCGCGCGCGAAGCCGGCGATGCGATGGCTGCGCAGCTTTCGGCCCATGCCGACGCCAGCGACGCGCTCGCCGAGCGAATCACCGCACACGCGATCACCGTCGGCGAGCAACTCGAAGTTCTGGATGTCAGCGTAAGCGCGAGCACCGGAGTGATCGGCCGCTCGATCGACGATACCAAGGGTCAGCTCGCTGCGTTCATGCAGGAAGTGCAGACGGGCAATGCGTCGGCGCATCAGCTTATCAGCCATGCTGAGTCGTTGCTGCTGGCGCTCGACGCGGTGACGCGCGAACTCGACGAGACGCTACCGCATGCGCTCGACCGCATCACGCTGCACGGCAAGACGACGCAGACCGCGTTGTCGCAGCTCCGCCCGATGCTCGACGCTTCCGAACTGGTCGCGCAGTCGACGATGTCGCACGTCAACGCGGTGCAGACGACGCTGAAGTCGAACGAAGAACAGATGGCGGGCCATGCGGCGAACCAACAGCAACTGGTCGACCGCATCAACGCGTCACTCGCCGAAGCCGAGGCGGCGCTCGCCAAATTGCGCAGCGGCGCCGACGAATTTGCCGAAGAGGGTGGCGCGCGCATGATTGCGACGCTGAGCGAGGTTCGCGCGACCGCGGATACGGCGGCCGAAGAGGCGCGCCTCACTCTCGATAAATTGGTAATGGGCGCCCGAGAAGCGATGCAGGCAACCGCGACCGATGCGATCGACGCGTCGTTCAAAAATGAAATCATGACGCAATTGAGCGCGATCGAAGATGCTTCGGCTCGCGCGGTTGCCGCCGCCGATAGCGCCGCCGACCGGCTGATGCGTCAACTGATCACAATCATGGACACCAGCGCCAGCGTTGAACTGCGCGTCAGCGAAGCCGAACAGGCGATCGCGGCATCGGACCGCGATTCGCTCGCGAAACAGGTCGGGCTGCTCACCGAAGCGCTCAAATCGACCGCGATCGACGTGACCAAAATCCTGTCGAGCGAAGTCAGCGATGCGGCATGGGACGCGTATCTCAAGGGCGACCGCGGCGTATTTGCGCGGCGCGCGGTGAAGCTGATCGAGAACAGCGAAGCGAAAGAAATCCTGCGCCTTTATCAGGCCGACGACGGTTTCCACGCATCGGTGAACCAGTTCATCCACGATTTCGAAGCAATGCTGCGCCTGCTTATCGGCGCGCGCGACGGATCGGCGATCAGCGTGACCTTGCTGTCTTCGGATATCGGCAAGCTCTATGTGGCGCTGGCGCAGGCAATCGACCGCCTTCGGAACTGATTGGGATTATGTACCCCTGCGAAAGCCGGGGCTCAGCGCTGAGCCGCGTGGGCCCCGGCTTTCGCCGGGGGACGGAATATGTCTAGCTCCGCAATCAAGGCGCTCATAGTTGATCGCTCGCCAGAACGAGCGGCCGTCGGCTGCGCTTAGTTCCGCCCGCTCAACACGTCGGGGTCAGCCCAACCATTTACATACGCCAGATAATAAATCGCGAAGGTCACCGTCGCTGCGATCGTCATCTGTAGCAGGATGCGCCCGGGCCGGAAGTTCGCGGGGGCACCATGGTCCTGCCCTTTTACCAGCGGCGTTGCATCGTCGCTCGCGCGGCGGCCGTGGAAGGGCAGTACGAAAAAGGCGCTGAACGCCCAGAACAGCAGATAGATGGCGAGCGCCGAAGTCCATTTCATCGTGGCAACTCCGGTCAGATCTGGACGAGCATGACGTCGACGACGGGCTTCTTCCCCGTCCAGTCGGTCGCGACTCGCCGCACGCTGAGACGGATAGCCTCGCGCATTTTCTCCTGCTCCTTGGCCGGAGCGGTCGCAGCTTTCTGTGCCGCTTCGCGCATCTCGTCGATGAAAGCTTCGCGCTCATCCTCGACCGGGACGCCTCGATAGCTCACTGCAGCCTCGGAAAAGCGCTTGCCGGAAAATATCGCTGCGACGGTGATATGACCGTGGAGCGCAAGCTTGCGCCGCTCATTGATCGTCTCGCCATCGGCGGGTAAAATCACGTCTCCGTCGAGGATCAGGCGACCGGAATGAACGCGCTCAACAATAGTCGCCGGGCCGGGCGCAAGGCGAACGAGATCGCCATTTTCCTGGATCAACGTGTCAGGCACGCCGCGTTCGAGCGCGAATCGCGCCTGCTCGTGCATATGGCGGATTTCGCCGTGCACAGGCACGACAAGCTTGGGCCGCAGCCAGCCGTAGAGCGCGGCCAGTTCTGGCTGCCCCGGATGGCCGCTGACGTGGATATGCGCCTGCTTCTCGGTGACCGTCAGCACATCCTTTGCCGCAAGCTGGTTCATGATCCGCCCGATCGCGACTTCGTTGCCCGGGATCTGCTTCGACGAAAAGACGACGGTGTCGCCTGCCTGCAGCTTGATCTGGTGCCCGTCGGCCGCCATGCGCGCCAGCGCCGCGCGCGGTTCGCCCTGCCCGCCTGTCGCGATCACCATCACCTTGTCGCGCGGCAGACGCATAGCTTCGTCGAAATCGACCGTCGGCGGGAAATCCTTGAGGTAACCGACCGACCGCGCAACGCCGAGGATACGGTCGAGCGACCGTCCTGCGACGCACAACGTGCGGCCCGTCGCTTTTGCGACTTCGCCAAGCGTCTTTAGCCGCGCCGCGTTGGACGCAAAGGTGGTGACAATCACCCTTCCCTTTGCCGCGCCCACCGCCGTCAACAGACCGTCAAACAAGCCCCCTTCGCTACCCGACGCCTCGGGATTAAAAGCGTTGGTGGAATCGCCGACCAGCACATCGATGCCTTCGTCGCCGAGCTTGGTAAGCGCCGCCGCGGACGACGGCGTGCCAAGCACCGGATCGTCATCAAGTTTCCAGTCGCCGGTGTGAAAGACGCGCGCGTAGGGCGTGTCGATCACCGCGGCGCTCATCTCGAGGATCGAGTGCGCGAGCGGGAGAAACCGGATGCCGAACGGGCCGAGCTGGAACTTTGCGTCGATGTCGACGACATGAACCTTGACCTGTTTTTCAAGCCCCTCTTCGATCAGCTTGCCCGCAATCAGCCCCGCAGTGAAACGGTTGGCATAAAGCGGAACGCCGAGGTCGGCAGCGAGATAGGGTAACGCGCCGATATGGTCTTCATGCCCATGCGTCAGGACGATGCCGAGCAGATCCTTTTTGCGATCCTCGATAAATTCGAGATCAGGCATGATGATGTCGATGCCCGGATAATCATGGGTGCCGAAGGTCACGCCAAGGTCGAGCATGATCCATTTGCCGTCGCAACCGTACAGATTGGCATTCATCCCAATCTCGCCCGAACCGCCGAGCGCGAGGAAGAGCAGTTCTTTGCCGGGGACGGTCATGCGCTTGCACTCCGCTTAGTATCGCCGTTCAGGATCAGACGTTCCTGAGCAAGCGTTGCGATGCTGCCCGTCGCAATGACGGTGATAGATTTGCCGATTTCGGATTTCATACGCCCTATTAGGCCTTCCATCATGGATATATAGCCCCAATAAACGCCGAGGAGCATCGGGCGTTCGGCGTTGGGGCCGCACAAGGTCGTTGTTGTCGGCAACTCGATCGCGAGCGGCACGGTCAACTTCCTTCCTCGACGGGGCGTTGTAACTCGACGTCGCCCGCATGGATCAGCATGACCTCTCCCCCGTCGCGGCGCAAGCGCAGCGCTCCGTCGGGTGCAAGGCCGTCGAAAGTTCCGTCGATGCCCTGCTCGGAAACGCGCAATGCTGTCCCGATCGGGTGCGCCTTTGCGGTCCAGGCCGCGGTGATCCGGTCTATTCCTTCGTGCCGCCACGTCCACAGCGCATCGGTCAAAGCGACCGCAAGCACGTCCGCAAAGCGATCGCGCTCGATCACTACGCCCTTGTCAGCAAAGCAGACCGTCGGACGGTCGGGCAATTCAGGCGCCGAGACCAGATTGACGCCGATCCCGATGACGATGCTGTTGCCCGCGCGCTCGAGCAATATGCCGGTACATTTGACGCCCTCGATCAGCAGATCGTTCGGCCATTTCAATTTGGCATCGACGCCGGGCGCAAGCGTCTCGACCGCCTTTGCAAGAGCCACACCGGCGACGAGCGACAGGCCCGCAGGCGACGGGTCGCCTGCGGTCAGATGGACCACCGTCGATCCCATGAAATTGCCGTGACCGTCGCCCCACGCGCGGCCCAGACGCCCGCGACCCGCAGTTTGGCGGTCGGCGATCAGCCAATGCCCTTCGCCGACATGCTCACCGCCTGCCAGCCGCGCCAGCAGGTCGGCGTTGGTCGAACCTGTCTGCGCGATCCGCTCGATCGGCGGTATCAGAACAACACCGCAGCGGCGCTGGCCGAAACGACTGCCAGCAAGGGGATGAAGAGATAGCCGATGACCGACAGCCAGAGCGCGCTGGCCGTGATGACCGCGTCCTCGACGATCGCACCGCCACCCG
>JAURVS010000430.1 GCA_030655355.1 Sphingopyxis sp. | reverse complement strand
CGTACTTTTCGCACAACTTTTTAGGGTCGAGGAATTCATCGCTCGCACGCGGCGGCAAAAGGACGTCCCAGCGATAACAGCTAGGTTCCCATTGTCCGGTGACATCGACCTTTTGACCGGGACAAAGCCGCTTCAGAACCGATGCGGGGACGGACCGGACAGGGCCGTCCTTGATTTGGCGGCGAACGACGCCGAAAATGATATTCGGGTCGTGTCCGCCGGGGACGGGCACGAAGTCGAGATCGCCGGGAGCGGGGAACTTCTTCATCACCACGACCAGCCTCCGATCCGATGCGCGGCCAAGTGCGCGTTCGCCCGGTCAATCCCAGCCGTGCGGTCCCAATCATCGGCATAGGGTGCATGCTCGGTCAGGAAGAGACCGTGCTGCATCAGATGGATCGAAGGCCCGCTACCGAGGGATACAAGCCAGCTGTCGCCAGCCAAGCCGCGAAACAACCAGTAGTCGAAGAACCTGTTGAGGCCCGTGCGATCGGGCAGCGCGATATCGGCCGTCAGATCCGGTGGCGATCCGTCGGCCGCCCGCCGGAGCAAAATTACCGGATGGCCCGAAGCGATAGCGACAGCCTCGATCTCGCCAAGGAACAGCGGGGTCTGGGCTGCCGTTGCGCATACCACCACGCCGGGAGTTTTGAGAAAGAGGCTCCCGGGTAGCAGGGTCGTCGCTAATCCAGGGTCGCGGCTGACCGTGCTATGCATTAGCGCGGCCAGGTGGTGCATTGCCTTGCTATCGGCCTGCGTGACCGCAGGAAGCTGAACACTGCCCCTCACGATTGTTGCAAGCATCGTTGCGCCAAATTCGTCGGTCGAATCTGGCGAGTCAGAAATCGTTGTAAATTGCATCAGAACTGCTCGTAACTATGAGCCCACTTGCCTGGGCTCGGGCGGCAGCCCCCCTTCAGACTTCTTTCGTCCTTCCAGTAGGGCCAACCGGCCTCTTTCTACCCATTTCAAAGATAGCTCAGCCCCCGCGCTGTTACCGCGGGACACTGCCAAACACAGATCTTCACATTGATGCTGAACTCGAGTTGCGTGCGCGCAAGCGTGGCGTCCCATTTTCGGCGATGGACGCGCTGAATAGCAGGTTCGGCCTCGAAGCGATCGACGCTGACGTAGGCCGAGACAAACGCCGGTGCGATCTCAAATCCTTTGGCCGTCCTGACGATAGGAGGGAAGGTGGCCTCGCGAAGGCTTCGCGCCGCTGCTGCAATCGCCCGGCGGCGCTCCGGATCGCGCGGTGCCGCCGCAGCCGTCTGCGCGGTTGACTGGATCTGGGGTGGCAGCCCTCATTCAGATGTCTTTCATCCTTCCAGCAGGGCCAGCCTGCATCTTCCTCTCCATTCAATGTCAGCGTGCATGCTCGATGCATTCGCTGCGCTTCGCGCATCATACGCCTGCCGGTCGCGCTGCGAAGCTGCGCTGGAGGCCCCGACGCTGCAGCGGAGAGAGCAACACAAATCGACAGATAGATCCGCATTGCTCCAACCCTCGGAGAGCGCATTAGGGATCGTAAGGCTATCGGATGCCGAAGATTCCTACGTAAATCTGGGTTCCCCAGATTTGCGGTATTGCGCCTCTCATTTGGAGCGCAACAAAAGTGGACTTTTGCTGGGCGACCAACGAAGGCAGGACGCTGGGATTGCGATCATTTGTGGTGGGATGCCCGATACTCCGCATCCCCCACAAATGATGTCCCGACGCGGTCGCGAAATAGTTCGCGAAATGCGATGGTCGAGTCCGGAGCCTGTTCCCCATTAGGGGCGCAGTAGATTAGCCGCTGTGCGGCAAATCTACGGTATTGCGCCCAAGAACCTATCGGCAACAAATTCGCTGATTTGTTAGGCCTTTTTCAAGCCTTGCGAGGCATTTAGGCGACGTGCCGTGGGGATGCGGCCGGAACCGCGGTCCCCCTTAAATTCGATCATCATAAAGTTGAGAGAGCTATGTATCCGAATTGGAATTTAGACGGCGACGACCGGAAGTGGGATAGTGAATATTACGAGTTTGACACCGACTATCTTGTCGACCTGCTCGGAAAGGATCTCGTCGCCGCGCTAGATGAGGACCGCTCGCTCGAGGCTGTCAAAAAGTTGATATTAGATGCCGACATGATCCGCATGAACCTCGGAGCCGAGGGCGCGCGGGGAGAGGCCGCGAAGAAGCTTATCGAAAGGCTCGTGCCACCGATGATCGATGTCGCACTTTGGCGTGATGTTGCGTTAGGCAAGAATGTACATCTGCCAGTGGGTGACCAGTACGGGTGGAACTCCGAGCGGATCCACCCTTCGGATGCGAAGGTCAAGAAGCCGGCCCGAGGCAATGCGTATGGAAAGGTCCATTCGAAGGGGCAACAGGCTCCTGCCGATTTCATGAAGCGCCAAGGCCAGGCGATGAAAAAGGCGCTTGCGGACATTGGGCGCCTCGAACAGGAACTCAAGCGGGCACGCGAGCACCGCGACGAAATACAGGCCGGACTGAAGCTATACGCATTTACGTGTCTGCTCACTGAGATGCGAAAAGCCGTCGCGCCGGTGTTTGCCATGGGACCTGCGTGGACTCTGTTGCGCGCGATCAGTGGTACGACGGGCCGGGAGATTGCCGAGGAAGACGCGCAGCTTGAAACCCACCGCATCCTGGTCGTTCTTCACGCTCTCCGGGAGCATCAGCAGTTCGAGCAGGAACTGAAGGGGGCAATCCACGAAGTCTGCGTCCGATACGGCGGTGAGGCGCGACGGCGAGGAAAGCCGTTGACCGAGTTCGACGGGCCGTACGAATATGAGGAAATCATGAAGGGATTGAAGTGGCCGACTTGGCCCCCTGACGACGGGATTGAACACCTAAAGGATATTCCCTTCGACTGACGCGCGCCCGGTACGCAAGCCGCAGTTGGAAGTTGGCCGCATCGTTCTGTTGAGCACTTACGGCAGTGTTCGCCCTCGCTTGAACAGCCGGGGCCAGCAGCAATTTGGGCTTGGCGACTGTGCCAATAACATGTACCAATTGGTTGTGCATCCGTCGGATGTGCGTCAGCAAATTCAGTGGCTTAGAACGGCCTAAAATTTGGCTGGGGATCCTGCCGCCCCAGCCAGCCGGTGTTTTCCCTGATTTCGGATCGGGTTCGGAGTTTGGCGGCCGTGCGCGATGCAGCAAGTCTCCCCATCGACAAGCAATTGGTCGGCTGGCCCGGTCGATCGCGATCGACGCGCGCATGATCTCTATGACGCGTCGTGCCATGCTTGCCGCAAGCGCAGCGATGATGGCAGCCTCGACCATGGCTCACGCGAAAGCGGGCAGCGTGCGTGCTTTCAAGGGTATCCGTTATGCGCGGGCCGAGCGGTTTCAAAAGCCGCAACCCGTCATATGGGATGCTGATGATCTGAAAAAGGCGAATGCGTTCGCCCCCGCGTGTCCGCAGAAGGGCGATCTTTACCGTCCGCAAAGCGAGGACTGCCTCTATCTTAACGTGTGGACGCCCTCCGCATCGGCTCGGGCGCCGCGACCCGTCATGGTCTATTTCCACGGCGGTGCCTATTCGACTGGCAGCGTGACCGACCCGATCAACGACGGTGCGCGGCTGGCAGAGCGGGGCGACGTCGTCGTGGTGACGGTCAATCACAGGCTCAATGCCCTCGGCTATCTTTATCTTGCGCATATCGACCCGCGTTTCCCCGACAGCGGGAACGCGGGACAGCTCGACCTGATCCTCGCGCTCATATGGGTGCGCGATCATATTGCGGCTTTTGGCGGTGATCCGGCCAATGTCACCGTCTTTGGCCAGTCGGGCGGCGGGGCCAAGATTGCGACGCTGATGGCGATGCCCGAGGCGAAGGGGCTGTTCCACAAGGCGATCACGATGAGCGGGCAGCAGGTCACCGCATCGGGTCCGCTCAACGCGACGAAGCGCGCCGAAGCCTTTCTTGCGAAACTGGGGAAGGGCGTCGATCCGGCCGCCGCCCCCATTTATGATCTGATCGCGGCGCTGTCGGCGACCGATCCGATCCTTGGCGGCGGGGTGTATATGGGGCCTGTGCTCGACATGCGACATCTGACGCGCCACCCTTTCTGGCCCGATGCGGCGCCGCAGTCGTTGGGCATCCCGATGATGCTCGGCAATACGGTGATGGAAACGCGTGCCTTTTTCGCGCCCGACGGGCGGCAGTTGGCGGGGCTCGATTTCGACAATCTCGCGGCGCGCATCGCGCCAGAGATGCGGATCGACATCGAGCCGTCATGGGTCGTCGGAGAATTTCGCGCGCGCTATCCGGCCGCGTCGCCTTTCAATTTGTTCCACCGCATCGTCACGGCGGCGCGCAGCTGGCGCGGGCAGGTGGAGGAAGCCGAGGCGCGGGCGCGCGCCGGGGCGCCAGCTTTTGTCTATCAACTGAATTTCGAGGATGCGAAGCACACCGACGACATCGGCCTGAGCTTTGGGACCGTAGCGGACCCGACGCCCGCGCAGCGAATGATGAGCGACCGGATGATCGATGCCTTTGTCCGCTTCGCACGCACTGGCGATCCGGGCTGGCCAACATATGAGCTCGGCGAACGGCAGACGATGATTTTCGATAATGTGAGCCGCGTCGAAAGCGATCCACGGCAATGGGAGCGGGAGCTGTTTGCCCGCGTGCCCTATATCCAGCCGGGCAGCTAAACGAGACTGCGCGAGCCGAGCCAGTTCCACAGCAAGTCGGGCCAGATCGCAACGGGAAGCCCCGCGGTCTTCATCAAGCCAAAGCCATGTCCGCCGCGCTCGAAGAAATGCGCCTCGCACGACGCCCCGATGGCGCGCGTCGCTTCGCGCAGCCTGACGCTGTTGTTGATCTTCACGACCTCATCATCCTCGGCGTGGAGCAGAAAGAGCGGCGGCTGGTCGGCGCGAACATTGCGCTCGGGCGAATAGAGCTTTTCGCGCGCAGCGTCGGCATTTGCGCCGATCAGCTTGTCGCGGCTGACCGCATGCGCGATCGCGGGGTCCATCGACACGACGGGGTAGATGGCGACAAGCGCGTCGGGGCGCGCCGACAGGCTGTCGACCGGATCAGCCGCAGCGCCGACCTTCGCATCAAATCGGGTGAGCAGGCTCGCCGCAACCTGTCCGCCGGCCGAGAAGCCGCCAAATGTGACGCGCGCCGGATCAATGCCGTCGAGCCTGGCGCGGCTGCGCACGAGCCGCACCGCCCGCTGCGCGTCGGCCCGCGGAACATCGGCGCCGTTCGTCCAGCCGTCGCCGGGTAGGCGATAGAACAGGACGTAGACGGTTACCCCGCGGTCGCGCAGCCAGCGCGCGAGTTCATAACCTTCCTTGTCGATCACGACATAGCGATAGCCGCCGCCCGGGGCGAGGATCACCGCCGAGCCGTTGGGCTTGGCGGGTCGGAAAATATCGAGCCGCGGGCGCGTGATGCCTTGCAGCATCCGGTCGCTGGCATTCGGATCGTCGCTACGCTGGACGACCGCCTCGACGAGCCCGGCGGGCGGCTTGAGGTGGCCATCAGGCCAGAGCGCGATGCTGATATCGGGCGCGAGACCTGCAGGCCGCGTCCAAGCAGTCCGGGCGGGGGCGCTCGCAAAGGGCAGGGCAAGCCCTGCGGCCAGCAGGATGCGCCGCCCGACCGTCATCACTCGGCCGCCTTGTTCGGATAGGCGATGATCAGCACCAGCGGTTCGTTGCCCGTCTGACGAATGCCGACCTTCGCGCCCTTGTAGAGCCACGCCGCAGTTCCGGCTTTAAGCACCTTCTCCTCGCCGTCCGAATGAACGATGCCGGTCCCCGACAGGACATAATAGATTTCGTCATGGTCGATGGGATGGACGCCGATCGCTGCGCCGATGTGCAGCGCCCGCTTGCGAAATTCGAAGCTGCGCGGGGCAGGAACTACATCGCTAATGCGATAGGCTGTCGACATGCCTATCGCACCATGCGGGGGTGCCTCCTCGCGCACCGTCGCGGCTTCGTCGATCACCACCATGGCGGGCGTGGCAGTTCCGCTAAGCAGCAGAGCAAGAAACATGCTCATCGTCAGTTGGATGTCCGCGAAGCGCGATCGCGCGCCGACAGCGTCTCTTGTGGCATCGGCGCCGTCTGGCCCGGATAGAGCCCCGATGTCGGCTCCATCGTTGCAAGGTCCCATTCGGCCTCGACAAAGGGTGCGCGCGCTTCCTTTACCTTCGGATAGCCGCTGACTTCCTTCTCGTCGTCGATCACGTTGCCGCGACCCTCGGCGACGAAGAAGAGGACGCGTATCTCCTCTGCATCGCGCGCCCAAGGCCGTGCGCCGGCGGTCGCCAGCACCGATGTCTCGACATCGCGCACCGGCAGGATCTTGTAACCAGCCACCGGGGCCAGCGGCGCCTTAGCGCGGATAAGCTTCGCCTGCGTCTCGCCATAGCGGCCAAATTCGGGCAGCGGCTGGCCATGGCGATCGACCGCCAGATTGTCTTTGGCATAATATTCGAGGTCGCCGTCGCCGCCGAGCATCAGGAACGGCAGTCCTTCGTCAGTGTCGTTGCCGCCGCGCATCACGTTTCCGACCGCAGTTATCTGGCCGGTCACATAGTCGTGCCCGGTCCACTCGAGATTCATCAGGTTGTAATGCACCGCGCGGTGCTGCGGATTATAGATCAGATTGTTGATCATCAGCGCCTGACCACCGCCCTTGATCAGCGGGTTGCGCTCGACATTATGCGCCCAGACGTTGCGGTAAAAGACGATGCCGGTGGCATTGTCGTGGATCAGCGAACCCTTGCTGTGCTCGCCTTTCGGATGGCTCGCATCGGCCAGGCCCTCGGCGGCAACATTGTTCGAAAAGGTGACGTTGTGGCTCGTACCCTTGCGCCATTCCTCGACCGTCTTGCCGGTGAAGCGAGGGCCCGAGGCCGACATATTCTCGTCGATGCCCCACATCAGCGTGCAATGGTCGACGATCACATTATGCGCAGCGACGGTCGAGAAAGTGTCCGCCTCCCACCCGCTGCGCTTGGGCTGGCCATCGACGCCGGTGTAGATGCGCAGATGGCGCATCACGACGTCATGCGTTCGGACATCGATGCCGGTCCGGATCAACGTGATGCCCGGCCCCGGCGCGGTTTGACCCGCGATAGTCAGATAGGGATGCCTGATCTCGAGCGTCTCGCGCCCCATGTCGATCACGCCGCCGACTTCGAATACGATGATTCGCGGACCGGGGGTTTCGATCGCTGCCTTCAGCGACCCGGGACCATCGGGTGCAAGCGTGGTGACACGCAGAATCTGGCCGCCGCGTCCGCCCGCCGTTTGCGCTGCGGGCCCAACGGCGCCGGGGAAGGCCAGCGGAGCAGGATCGGCTGCCAGCGCCGGACTCAGCGGCGTTGCCAAGGCCATGAAAACCGCCGCTATCCAACAAATTTTGGGCATCCTGTCTCTCCGGTTCATCAGGCTATTGACATGCCTTTCGCAATCCGTAATCATATTGACACCGGTTACCACGACCGGTCAACGAGAAAATTTTTGAAGGGAGAGGAGTTTGCAGTGCCTGTCGCGACAGACGACGGCGCTGCCATCGCTCTCAAACATATTCGGCCAAACGATCAGAAAGATTGCGTTGGTCTAAAAAAGTAACCGGTGTCATTTCTTGCGCGAGCGGGAATTCGGGGCGATTAGGGAGGATGATAATGGCTATTCAAGCAACGCGGGGCATTCGCACTTTGGTCAGGCTGGCGTGTGGGGCATCGCTTGCGGCGCTGGCAGTGTCGCCTGTGCATGCGCAGGACGCAGCAGCCGAGCCGGTCGCGAGCGAGGACGAAATCGTCGTCACCGGCTTTCGCGCCTCGCTTGACGCCGCGCTCAATGCAAAGCGCGCCGACGGGGGCATCGTCGATGTGATCAAGGCCGAGGATATCGGCAAATTCCCCGACACAAACCTTGCGGAATCGCTTCAGCGCATCCCCGGCGTCGTGATCGACCGCGATGCGGGCGAAGGTCGCTCGATCGTCGTCCGCGGCCTCGGCCAGGATTTCACGCGCATCCGCATCAACGGCATCGAAGCGCTGGCGACCACCGGCGGCACCGACAGCTCGGGCGGCGCGAACCGGTCGCGCGGCTTTGACTTCAACGTCTTTGCTTCGGAACTGTTCAACTCGATCACGGTGCGCAAAAGCGCGTCGGCGAATGTCGATGAGGGCTCGCTCGGCGCGACCGTCGATCTGCAGGCGGCGCGCCCGTTCGACATCGACGGCTTCCGCATCGCGGGATCGATCAAGGGGCGCTACAACGACCTCAACCAAAAGATCGATCCGCGCGCCGCGCTGCTCATCTCGAACACCTTTGCCGACGGCCGTTTCGGCGTCCTCGTTTCGGCCGCCTATTCGAAGCGCCGTCTGAACGAAGAGGGTTTCAGCACGGTTCGTTGGGACAATGGCCCGTCGTCGCAAGGTTTCTGCGCTCCGATCGGGCTGACCTCGCAAGGCACCAACGCAACGCAGGCAACCTGCGGTCCAGCAGCGCAGGGCGTAACTCGCTTGCCGAACACGCCGGCGAACGTTGCAGCCTATAATGCCTCAAATGATGCCGCCAACTTTCACCCGCGTCTGCCGCGCTATGGCCGTCTGACGCACGATCAGGACCGGCTTGGCGTCACCGCTTCGGTCCAGTGGGCGCCAAGCGATAACACGACGATCACCGCCGAATTCCTCTACGCCAAGCTGAAAGCGACCCGTCAGGAAGATTTTCTCGAGGCGATTTCGTTCAGCCGCAACGCCGCGCAGGGCGGCAAGCCGCAGACAAGCGTTGTTCAGGCCCAATATGACACCAATGGGGCGCTGCTCTACGGCGTGTACAATGGCGTCGACGTTCGCGCGGAATCGCGTTTCGACAAATTGTCGACGACCTTCACTCAGCCGACGCTGACGATCGACCATGCGTTCAGCGACAGCCTGCGCTTGAATGCGCGGATCGGACGCGCCGAGTCGAAATTCCGCAACCCGATCCAGACCACCACGACGCTCGATGCGCTGAACGTGAATGGGTATACGCTCGACTTCCGTGAAAGCGACCGGACGCCGTTCATCGGCTATGGTTTCGACGCAAGCAATCCGAACGGCGCGCTTCAACTGGTCGGCGTACCCGTGGTCACCACGGGGACGCAGCCGGCCTCGGTGCCGAATACGACGACGAGCGAAATCCGTATCCGTCCGCAGGGCGCGAACAACCGCAACGACGTCGTCCACATCGATCTGGTGTGGGACGTTGTGCCCGACGCGTTCAGCGTCAACATCGGCGGCGACTATAAGAAATATACATTCGACACCTATGAATTCCGGCGGGTCAATCAGAACGACACCATCTTCGCGCCTGCGCCGGGCAGCAATCTGACGACCACGGTCGACGGGTTCGGAAAGGGCCTCGGCATGCCGAGCGGGTCGGTCACCAGCTGGGTGATCCCCGACCTCAAGGCAATCGCCGCGGCGTATGACATCTACTGCAACTGCCTGAAAAGCGGTTTGGCTGGCGGTCCCGGCGATTTCACCTTGTCGTCGATCACGAACGGCAATGCGCGCGGCAACAACCGCCGGATCGTCGAAGAGGATAAGTCGGGCTTCCTGATGTTCGATTTCAAACAGGATATTCTCGGCATCCCGGTGCGCGGAAACTTCGGCGTGCGTTATGTCGAAACCGACGTCACGGCGCAGGGGTATCAGGCATCCGGCGGCGGCACGCTGGTTACCGTCAACAATCGCTACGAGGATTGGCTGCCGTCCCTCAATCTGTCGGCCAATGTCACCGACGAGTTCATCGTTCGTCTGGCGGCGGCAAAGGTCATGGCGCGGCCGCAGCTTGGCAACCTCAACCCGGGCGGCTCGATCACCACGACGGGCAATCTCGCGATCACCGTCGGCAACCCGTTCCTCCAGCCGTTCCGTGCCAACACGCTCGATGCCAGCTTCGAATGGTATCACGGCAAGGGCGCGTTTATCGGCCTCGGCCTCTTCTACAAGGATATCGGTACCTATATCCAAAGCCTGCGGAACAATATTCCCTACAGCGAAACCGGTCTGCCGCTCGATCTGCTCCCGGCCAATTTCACCGGCGCGGAAATCTTCCAGGTCACGACGCCGATCAACACCAGCGGCGGCCCGCTCAAGGGCTTTGAAATCAACGTGCAACAGCCGTTCGATTTCCTGCCGGGCTTCCTCAAGCATCTCGGCATGACCGCCAACTACACGCGCGTGAAATCCAAGATCAATTATCAGGTGTCGCCGACCAGCGCGCAGATCATCCGCGACGACCTGCTCAACCTGTCGCCGGAGTCATGGAACGCGACGCTCTATTATGACGACGGCCGGTTCAGCGCGCGCGGTTCGGTCGCGTACCGCTCGGCCTATCTCCAGCGCGTCCCCGGTCAGAACAACAATGACGTCGAAGGCAAGAACAGCACGCTCAACGTCGATGCCCAGCTGACCTATAAGATCAACGACGTGTTCGAACTGACGCTGGAAGGCGTGAACCTGACCGACGAATATAACGACCAGTTTATCAGCCGCGATCGCAACAGCGCGGTGGTCTATAATCACACCGGACGCGAATTCCTCGCGGGCGTCCGTTTCAAGTTCTGACGGGTGACGAGACTTTCCTCTGGGGGAAGGGTGCAGATCATGGTCTGCGCCCTTCTTTTTTGCCCCGCGGCGGGCCAAGCCGATCCATCGGCAGAAAAACCACCCCAACTGGCATTTGACGGCGCCGAGGGTGCCGGACGCTTTGCGGCGGGTGGTCGCGGCGGACAAGTGCTGCGCGTCACCAATCTGAATGATGCGGGACCGGGCAGCCTGCGCTTTGCCGTCGAACAGAATATCCCCCGGATCATCCGATTCGACGTCGCGGGGACGATCCGTCTGAAAAGCGATCTCGTCATCCGCCATCCGCGCATCACGATCAACGGCGAGGGTGCACCCGCCGGTGGCATTGCGCTCGCCGACCATAGCCTGATCGTCGACAGCGACGATGTGATCATTCGCCATATCCGCTCGCGCCTCGGCAGCCAGTCGGGCGAAGAGGGCGACGCGATTTCAATCACCGGCGGGCGCCGCATCATATTGGACCATGTCTCGGCAAGCTGGTCGATCGACGAGACGCTGTCGGTGTCGGCGCGCTATGACAAGACGCCCGGAATTTATGACGTGACCGTCCAATGGTCGATCATCTCCGAATCGCTTCGCCGTGCGGGCCATAAAAAGGGCGATCATGGCTATGGCAGCCTGATCCGTGGGGGGCGCGGATCGCGTTTTAGTTTTCACCACAATCTGTGGGCGCATCATGTCCAGCGCATGCCGCGACCGGGCAATTACACACCGATCGCCGACGATCCGACGGGGCCACTGATCGAGTTCCGGTCGAACATCTTCTATAATTGGGGTGGCACCGCGGCAGGCTATAACGCCGACACCGACAGCGCCGCCACCTACGCCTTTATCGACAATTGTTATATTTCCGGCCCCGACACCAAGGGGTTGCACATCTTCCGTGAAGAAAATCCGAATGCGAAATCATGGTTCGCAGGCAACAGTCTCGACGGCGTGATCGCCGCCAATCAGTGGGATTTGGTCAAGGGCCTGCACAATCCGCTCGCGCTCGCGCCCGACGTTGCCCCGGTCCGCGCCGATCATGCAACAGATGGATGTGCCGCCGTGCTCAAGGGGGCTGGCGCATCACTCCCCCGCGATCCGGTCGACCGCCGTGTCGTCGCCGATGTCGCATCGCGCGGCGGGCGGATCATCGACCGCGAATCCGATGTCGGCGGCTGGCCAGATCTGACCGCCGTGCCTCGTCGCTGAGTCAAACCTGCTCTTCACCGCGCTGCAATGTCATTGCCAATTCCTCGACGTCGAGGTCGCGTTCCAGTTCGTGCAGCACTTCGTCCTCGATCAAACCCGCGCGATGAATGCGGAGCAGTTCCTCGCGCCCGGCGGCGATGGCTTTCAGCAGGACGTCGAAATGCGGGCGCAGATTGTCCATCGCGGCGCTGGCATCGGCCTCATAGCGATCCATGAAATTCAGCCGCTTGCGATGTTCTTCCAGCATCTGCGGATGGATCAGCGTCCCGTTTTCATCATAGGCAAGCTTTTCGATGACCGCGAAGCGCGCGCGCGCCATCGCGGCTTCGGCGGCGGGCATCGCCATTTTTGCGGGCGGATCGGTGTCGACCGGCTTGACGGCGCGAATGAGTCCGCCAAGGCTCGACCCTTGCGCGACGACCGTCACGAAGATGACGGCAAAGGCGCAGATCAGCATCAGGTCGCGGCCGGGCATATCGATCGGTAGCGTCAGTGGAACCGCGAGTGTCACGACGCCGCGCATACCGGCCCAGCTCAGTACCGTCGCCTGCCGCCAGCCGAGCGGCCGCGCGCGCTCCAAGCCGAGTTTCCGGGCTGCGCCAAGGATCGCCTCCGATCCGAAGATCCAGACGAAACGCGCGATAGTGACGGTAACGACGACGGCAACCACAACGATGATCATCGACGTGGGGATCGCCCCGATCCCGCCAATTCGCTCGATCGCGCCGCGCAGCGAAAATCCGATCAGGATGAAGACGAGCGCCTCGAGAATGAAGACCATGATCTGCCAGCCCGAATTCGCGCGCAGGCGTATGTCGGCGGACAATATCTCATGCTGAAACCATCCCATCGCAAGTCCTGCGGTGACGGTCGCGATCACGCCCGAAACATGGACGGCTTCACCGGCGAGATAGGCAGCCCAGCACAGCAGGATCGTGATCAGCATGACGAGCATCTGGTCGCGCAGCCGCCGCGCGAGGAAGACCCAACCCGCCGCGACGCCGCCCCCGACGATGACCCCGCCGATCGCTACAAACGCAAAGCTCTGGAGCGCTTCGCCCGTATGGAAAACGCCGCTAAGCGTGGCGGTTACCGCAAAGCGAAAGAGGATCAGCCCCGTCGCATCGTTGAGCAGGCTTTCCCCCTCCAGCAAGGCTTCGAGGCGGCGGGGCAGGTGAACACCCTTCAGCACGGCGCGTGCCGATACCGCATCGGGCGGCGAGACGATCGCGCCGAGCGCAAAGCAGGCCGCCCAAGGCAGTTCGGGAATGATCCAGTGAACGACCACGCCGACGACAAGCGTCGTAAAGACCACCGCGCCGACCGCGAGCGACAAGATGCCGGGCAAATGGCGGCGGAAGCGGCCGAGCGCGGTATAATAGGCTCCATCCATCAACAGTGGCGGGAGAAACAGGACGAGCGCGAGTTCGGGGTCGAGCGATATCGCGGGCAAGCCCGGCACAAAGGCCAGCGCGCCGCCACCGACCAGCAGCGCCGTCGCCGGCGGCCAGTTCAGCTTGAGGGCCAGCCAGTGCAGTCCGATAACAAGGGCCAGCAGGCCCAGAACAAGCTCAAATGCTTCGACGCCATGCATCTGGTCAGGTCCGATGCACAGCGATGCTGGATGGCGGCGTCATGGATGGTCCCCTGTAAATATTTCCCACGACCGACGTGTGACGCGCTTTGCCGCGGCGATCAATGCCGGAGATGGCTCGCGCCAGAAAGCGGTTCAGTAATTCAAGCTGTGGTGATTATGTCGCCTGAGCCAATAACTGGTTCCCGGCGAAAGCCGGGACCCAAGAGGCGCCGCGCAATCTCGCGGGAGTCGCGGCTTTCGCCGGGGAACAAAATACGACTTGGCGCAGGGATATGTGCTCCAACACCCTCTCACACCGGCGCTTGGCAACGGCTAGGGGCGGAAGGCGATAGGGAAACCTTTATCCCCCGCCCGCCGCGCTCGGCAGCCGCGACGGGGGATGAGGTTTGGTGTGCACAAAAAGAACATTAAGAGAACAAAATGATCCCGTCAACCCTTTTAGCGCAGTTTTTCGTCAGCGGGGCATCAGGTTGACGTATACGTCAATCAAGCCCAATGCGAAGCAAGCTAAGGGAAAGGGATTATGATGGCGGAGCAACCGAAATTCGATCTGTCCGGGCGCGTCGCGCTGGTAACCGGGGCTTCGTCAGGACTGGGTGCGGGCTTCGCCAAGGCGCTCGCCGCGGCGGGCGCGAAAGTCGTGCTGGCGGCGCGCCGCGCCGACAAGCTCGCGGAACAAGTCGCCGCGATCGAGGCGGCGGGCGGGCAGGCGATTGCGGTCAGCATGGACGTCACCGACGAAGCCTCGACGATCGCCGCCTATGATGCCGCCGAAGCGGCGTTCGGCACTGTCGACACGATCGTCGCCAATGCGGGCGTTGCGACCGAGAAAATGGCGCTGAGCCTGTCGGGTGCCGACGTCGATTTCTTGATGGCCGCCAATGTCCGCGGCGTCTTCCTCACCGCAACCGAAGGCGCGCGGCGCCTCGACAAGGCGGGCAGCCGCGAGAAGCAACATGGGCGCATCGTCCTGATCGGTTCGATCACCGCCGAGAAAATCTTTCCTGCTACGTCGGTTTATGGCGCGACCAAGGCGGCGGTGCGCCATCTCGGCAAAGCGCTTGCGCGCGAATGGGCGCGGCGCGGCATCAGCGTCAACGTCATTGAGCCGGGCTATTTTGAATCCGAAATGACTGCCGAATTATTCGAAAGCGACGTCGGCGCGCAGATGGTCAAAAGTTTTCCCCGCCAGCGGATGCGTCCGCCCAGCGACCTGAACGCGCCGTTGCTGATGCTGTGCTCGGACGCTGCGCTCGGTATCACGGGCAGCGTAATCACCGTCGACGACGGGCAGACGCTGTGACCGAGCTGCTGATCGAGAGCCGCGGCGCTGTAGAGATCGCAACGCTCAACCGGCCTGAGCGGCTGAACGCGCTGAGCGAAGCGCTCGTCGAGGACCTCAACGCCTATTTCGGCGGGCTCGCCGAGCGGCCCGACGTGCGCGTCGTGATCCTGCGCGGCGCGGGGCGCGGCTTTTGCGCCGGGCTCGACATTCAGGAAGACCGGTCCAGCGATGAAACGCCGGTCCTTCGTACTCTCCGCACCCAAACGCGCATCGGCAATATCTATCGCAAGATGCGCGCCTGTCCGCAGCCGATCATAGCACTCGGCCATGGCGCTGCGGCGGGCGGCGGGATGTCGTTGCTGCTCGCCTCCGACGTGCGGTACGCGGCGCCCTCGTTCCGCGCCAACGCCGCCTATATCCGCATCGGTCTCGGCGGGTGCGACATGGCGTCGAGCTATTTCCTGCCGCGGCTCGTCGGCGCCAGCCTCGCGTCCGAAATGATCCTCACCGGCCGCTTCATCGACGCCGAACGCGCGCTGCGTGCCGGCCTTGTCAGCGAGATCGTCGACGAGGACGCCTTGCTCGATCGCGGACTGGCGCTTGCCGACGAGATGCTGGCGACGGCGCCTTATGGTTTGCGATTGTCGAAACAGGCGCTCAATCTGAACATAGATGCCCAAAGTCTCGACGCCGCGATGGCGATCGAAGACCGTCAGCAAGTCATCCTGTCGGCGACCGAAGATCATCGCGAAGCTTTGACCGCTTTCCTCGAAAAGCGCGCGCCGGACTATCGTGAACGGTAAGAATACCTGCGTTAAATAGCACCCATTGACTCGCATTTATATTGGCATAGTAAGTGTCACATCCCGAGGGGGTGGGAGTGATGGTAGTGCGCAGGAGGACCACTAAGCCGGGTCGTATAGGCCGGTCCCGGCGTGCTGCCATCATCATATTGGGCGCGCTGATTGCCGCAACCCCCGTGCAAGCGCAGCACACCGAACAGGACGCTCCGCGCCATCCCAATATCGTCATTCTGGTCGCCGACGATTGGGGCTTCTCCGATGTCGGAGCATTCGGCGCCGAGTTTTCGACGCCCAATATCGATGCGCTCGCTTACGCCGGAATGCGCTTTTCGAATTTCCATGTTTCGGGGTCATGCTCGCCGACGCGCGCGATGTTGCTGACCGGGGTGATGAACCACCGCAACGGGCTCGGCAATATGCCCGAGACGATACCCGACGCACATCGCGGCAAGCCCGGTTACGACACGGTAATGAACCACCGCGTCGTGACGATTGCGCAGTTGCTGAAAGCCGCCGGGTACCGCACCTACATGACCGGCAAATGGCACCTCGGCAGCGATCCGACGCGCCTGCCGCATGCGCGCGGCTATGATCGCGCGTTCAGCCTTGCCGATGCGGGCGCCGACAATTTCGAACAGCGCCCGATCGAAGGCATGTACGACAAGGCGAACTGGACCGAGAACGGCAAGCCAGCGACGCTCCCCAAAAACTATTACTCGTCGCACTTCGTCGTGCAGCGGATGATCGATTATATCGAGGCCGACCGCAAAAGCGGCAAACCTTTCCTCGCGTCGGTCAATTTCCTCGCCAATCATATCCCGATCCAGGCACCCGACAGCGACATTGCGCGCTACTCGGCAATGTATAAGGAAGGCTGGACCGCCTTGCGCGAGGCGAGGGCCAAGCGCGCGGCGGCCTTGGGTGTGATGCCTGCGGGCGTGCCGATCGTCACGATGCCGACGACCCCCGACTGGAACAAGCTCGGCGCCGACGAGCGCGCTGCCGCTGTGCGCGTGATGCAGGCCTATGGCGGGATGGCGACCGCGATGGACCGCGAAGTTGGCCGCCTCGTCGCGCATCTGAAGGCGACGGACGACTATGACAATACGATCTTCGTTTTCCTGTCAGACAATGGCGCCGAACCGACAAACCCGTTTCACAGCCTCCGCAACCGCCTGTTCCTGGGGTTGCAATATGATCTGGCGACCGCGAACATTGGTCGGCGCGGCAGCTTTGCCGCGATCGGGCCGGGCTGGGCCAGTGCCGCCGCATCGCCTTTGTCGGGGTATAAGTTCAGCGCCGCCGAGGGCGGCCTTCGCGTGCCCCTGATCATCGCCTGGCCGGGCAATGCGCAGTTCCGCGGCGGCGGGGTCAGCGACGGCCTCGCGCACGTCACCGACATCTTGCCGACGCTGACCGAGCTTGCCGGTGTGCCCGGCCACAGCGGCGACTGGCAGGGGAAGGCGGTCGAGCCCGTCACCGGCCGCAGCCTCGTTCCGATGCTGAAGGGGCAGGCGGGAAGCGTTCACGGAGATGCGCCGCTCGGTTATGAATTGTCGGGCAATGCCGCGCTGTTTCGCGGCGATTTCAAACTGGTGCGCAATCTTGCGCCGACCGGCGACGGCCAATGGCGGCTCTACGATCTGAAGAATGACCCTGGCGAGACGCGCGACCTCGCCGCTGTGCAGCCCGACCGTTTCGTCGCGATGACCGCCGATTACCGCGCCTATGCCAAGGCGAACGGCGTGCTCGACATGCCCGCGGGCTACACCGCCGACGAGCAGATAAACCGCTATGCCTTTGAGCAGCAGGGCAAGAAGCGGCTGAAGCAACTTGGGCTTTGGGTTGGCGCAGCCATCGCGCTGCTGGTCGGGCTGGTCTGGGGACTGCGCCGATGGCGGCGGCGGCAGAGCGCCGGACGCGTCAGCCCTCTTCGGTGATCGTCGCCATCACGGCTTCGACCATCTGTTCCATCACCATGCCTGCCTCTTCGGCGGACAGATTCTGGTCGTGACGCAGCGTGCGCCAAGTATGGAACGAGAGCGACGCGCATAGCGCCTCGACCCCGATGCGGTTCGCCCGCACCGTGCCGGGAAGCAGCCGGAGGATCAACTCGCGCTCGAGCATCACGACGCGGCTATATTGGCCCATCAGAAAGGGCGACTGATAGCGCTTGATGTTCGCGGCAAGGCGAAAGGGTAACGTGGTCTCGAACAGCCGGATGCGCCGCAGGACGAGGTCGCGAACATTCTCGCGCCAGGACTGATCGGGGTAGGGCGCCATGACGATCGGCGCGACGCGTTCGGTGATCGTCCCCGCTAATTCCGCATAGAGCGAGTCCATATCGTCGAAATGGCGAAACACGGTCCGCAGGCCAAGGCCCGCTTCCTCGGCGACGCGCGCCGCGCTGGGCGACAGGTCGCCGCCGACGATCAATTCCATCATCGCCTCGACGATGCGCTTATGGCTCGAACGCCCGCGTTCGCGGCGGCCGTCGATCCGATCGGGCTTGGCTTTTGGCGCGCCCGTTTTCTTCACCCCTGTCGTCATGGCTGTCCTGCTGGCCCCACTTCGCGCCAAGGTCAAACAATCTTGCATTTGGCGCTATATAATGACACATATAGTGTCAATAGTTTTGAAGCAGACCGACGGGGCTGGGCAAGGGGCAGGGATGAGGAAAAGCTGGGTTGCTCTGGGCGTGCTCGCACTGGCGGGTGCCGGCGGGTATTGGGCGTTTCAGGCGAACAAATACCGACTGCCGGGCATGGTGCAGGATTGGAAAGACCCTGTTCAGCCGAACCGCGAAATTACTTGGCAAAAGGGGCCCACCGCTCCGTCGGCGGCCAAGCGCCCGCCCAATATCATCCTGATCGTCGCCGATGACCTCGGCTATAACGACATCAGCCTCAACGGCGGCGGGGTCGCGGGCGGGATCGTCAAGACCCCGAACATCGACGCGCTCGCACGCCAAGGACTGAAT
>JAURVS010000410.1 GCA_030655355.1 Sphingopyxis sp. | reverse complement strand
ACGCAGATCGTCGGCTCGGGAATTTTCGCGCGCTGGGCCGAATTGGTCGGGCGGCCCGAACTGGTCGACGATCCGCTCTATGCCAGCGACATTTTGCGCGGCGACAATGGTGAGGAACTGAGCGCGATCATGCAGCGCTGGTGCGTAGAGCGGACGAGCGACGAGGCGATAGCCGAGCTTGCCGCGGGGCGTGTCCCCGCCGCGCCGGTGCTGCGTTCGGGCGAGGCGCTGGCGCAGCCGCAGGTGGCGGCGATGGGGCTGGTCGAGCCGGTGGACTATCCGGGCGCGGCGGGCGCGGTGCCCGTTATCCGTGCGCCGATCACTCTTTCGGAAAGTAGCAAAGGCGCCGCGCAGCGTGCGCCTTTGGTGGGGGAACATAGCGACGCGATCCTTTCGGAACTCGGCTATGATGCCCAAGCCATTTCGGCTTTGCGGGCGGCAAAGATTATTTGAGCCGGGCAGGGTGGACAAACGACGATCACCACTTAAATTACCGATCAGTATAAAAATCAGCCCAGGAGTTCTCCATGACCGACAATAGCGAATATGTGCCCCCGAAAGTCTGGACCTGGGACAAGGAGAGCGGTGGGCGCTTCGCGAATATCAACCGGCCGATTGCGGGGCAGACGCATGACAAGGACCTGCCGATCGGCAAGCATCCGCTCCAGCTTTATTCGCTCGGCACGCCCAATGGCGTGAAGGTGACGGTGATGCTCGAGGAATTGCTTGAGGCCGGGCACAGCGGCGCCGAATATGACGCCTGGCTGATCAAGATCGGCGATGGCGACCAGTTTTCGAGCGGCTTTGTGGGCGCCAATCCGAACAGCAAGATCCCCGCGCTCGTCGATCGCAGCGGCCCCGAACCGATCCGCGTCTTTGAATCGGGCGCGATCCTGATCCATCTGGCCGAGAAATTCGGCGCCTTTCTGCCGACCGAGACCGCTTACCGCGCCGAAGTGCTGTCGTGGTTGATGTGGCAGATGGGCAGCACGCCGTTCCTCGGCGGCGGCTTCGGCCATTTCTATGCCTATGCTCCGACAAAACAGGAATATCCGATCAATCGCTACGCGATGGAAGTGAAGCGGCAGCTCGACGTCCTCGACCGCCGCCTTGCCGAAAGCGAATATCTTGGCGGCGCGGATTACTCGATTGCGGACATCGCGGTGTGGCCCTGGTACGGCGCACTGGCCAAGGGGCTGGTCTATGAAGCGGGCGAGTTTCTCGAGGTCGAAAGCTACAAAAATGTTCAGCGCTGGACCGACCAGATCGCGACGCGGCCTGCGGTGAAGCGCGGACGGATGGTCAACCGCGTGATGGGCGATCCCGCGAGCCAGCTTCACGAACGCCATGATGCGTCGGATTTCGAATTGCGGACGCAGGACAAGTTGCAGGACGCCGAATAGACAGACACCGCGACAGAAATGGACAGGACGGCGCCGGGTGTTCCCGGCGCCGTTTTCATTCGGGGCGGGTGCCGCGCGGCGCACCCGCATACGCTGGACAAGCAGCCCCGTTCGGCGCAATCATTGGCACAAGGCCAGTTGCAAGTCGCAACTTGCCGTTTACGTAAAGGTGAGCGCCCAGTATAAGGTCGCCATTGCCCAATGGGAGATTCGTGATGGACATGGAATTCAGCCCCGAAGATCTCGCCTTCCAGCAGGAAGTGCGCGACTTCATCGCCGAAAATTACCCCGCCGAGCTGCGCGGGAAGCAGGATGAAGGCGAGGAGCTGTCCAAGGAAGACTTCCTCGTATGGCACAAGATTCTGCACAAAAAGGGCTGGATAGCTCCCGCTTGGCCGGTCGAATATGGCGGCACCGGCTGGACGCCGACGCAGCGCTTCATCTGGTCCGAAGAAACCGCACGCGCCGACTGTATCCGCTTGATGCCTTTCGGCCTCGCGATGGTCGGCCCCGTGATCTACACCTTCGGCACGCCCGAACAGAAAGCCCAGTTCCTGCCCCGCATCCTTTCGGGTGAGGATTGGTGGTGTCAGGGCTATTCGGAACCCGGTTCGGGCTCCGACCTTGCCAGCCTTCGCACCGCAGCGGTTCCCGATGGCGACGACTATATCGTCAACGGGCAAAAGACCTGGACGACCTTGGCGCAGCACGCTGACTGGGGCTTTTTCCTCGTCCGCACCGACAAGGATGCGAAGCAGCAGGAAGGCATCAGCTTTCTTCTGATCGACATGAAATCGCCCGGCATCACCGTGCGCCCGATCATTACGCTGGGCGGCGAGCATGAAGTCAACGAAGTGTGGCTCGAAGATGTTCGTGTGCCGCAGTCGCAGCGGGTTTACGAGGAAAACAAGGGCTGGACCTGCGCCAAATTCCTCCTCGCGCACGAACGCACCGGGATCGCCGGTGTCGCGGCGTCGAAGCGCGGGATCGAAAAGGTGAAGGCGATTGCCCGCACCGAACTCGACGGCGACAAGCCCTTGCTTGCCAACGCCTTCTTCAAGCGCAAAGTCGCCGATCTCGAAGTCGATCTCGCCGCGCTCGAATTCACCGAATTGCGCAGCCTTGCGGGGCCGAACGCCAATCGCGGACCGGGACCGGAATCGAGCCTGCTCAAGATCAAGGGTTCGGAAATCCAGCAGCGTCTTACCGAACTGACGTTGGAAGCCGTCGGCCATTATGGCGCGCCCTATTTCCGCGGCTTCGGTGAGGGCGACAACGAACATCCGATCGGGCCGGACTATGCGCACCGCGCTGCGCCGACCTATTTCAACACGCGCAAGACGACGATCTATGGTGGTTCGAACGAGATCCAGCGCAACATCATCGCAAAGATGGTTCTGGGGCTTTGAATGCGTCGCCCCCGCGAAAGCGGGGGCCGCAATCGGCCCGATCCAGCGCCGCAGTGTAAAACGACAGCGGCCCCCGCATGCCGGGGGCGACGAGGATAAGATCAATGGATTTCACCTACACCGAAACGCAGGACATGATCCGCGACACGCTCGCCCGTTTCCTTGGCGACACCTATGATTTCGAGACGCGCCAGAAGTTCATCAACAGCGACAGCGGGCGCGACCCCGCAATCTGGACTGCGCTAGCGCAGGAACTGGGCATGCTCGGCGCATCCTTTGCCGAAGACCATGGCGGCCTCGGTGGCGGTGCGCTCGAAAATGCGATCATCATGGAAGAATTGGGCAAGGTCATCGCGATCGAGCCTTATCTGCCGACCGTCGTCATCGCGGGCGGCGCGCTCAAGGCCGTGGGCGGCGCGCAGGCCGATGCGATGATCCCCGAGATTATCGCGGGCAATGCGATAATCGCCTTCGCCTATGCCGAACCGCAGGGGCGTTATGACCTTGCGAATCTGCGCACCATCGCGAAGAAAGACGGTGCAGGCTATGTACTGAACGGACACAAGGGCGTTGTTTATGCGGCCCCCTGGGCGACGCATCTGCTCGTCACGGCACGCACTGGCGGCAACGCACGCGACCGCGACGGCGTCTCGCTGTTCCTCATCGACGCCAATCTTCCCGGCATCGTCCGCCGCGACTATCCGACCGTCGACGGCAGCCGCGCGTCGGAGATCTATTTCGAAAATGTCGCGATCCCCGGCGACGCGCTGCTTGGCGGTGAAGGCACTGGCCTGCCGCTGATCGAACAGGTCGTCGACGAAGCGACGGTCGCGGTGTGCGCGGAAGCCACCGGCGTGATGCAGAAGCTGCACGAAGGCACGCTGGAATATACCCAGCAGCGCAAGCAGTTCGGCGTGCCGATCGCGAAATTCCAGGTGCTTCAGCATCGCATGGTCGACATGTTCATGGAAGTCGAACAGGCGCGCTCGATGACGATCATGGGGACGCTCAAGCTGAGCCTGCCCGCGAACGAGCGAATGACGGCGGTGTCTGCCGCGAAAGCCAAGGTGGCGCGCGGCGCCAATTTCGTCGGACAGAATGCGATCCAGACGCACGGCGGCATCGGCATCACGCAGGAACTGGCAATCGGCCATTATTTCAAGCGCGCAACGATGATCGAAAGCCAGTTTGGCACCGTCGATCACCATATGGACCGTTACGAACGGATCGCGCTCGCGGATTGACGCGGGCTTTGATCCCGTTCCCGCTTGCGGGAGGGGAGCATGGCTCTAGCCTCATCGTCACCCCGGACTTGATCCGGGGTGACGCTTGATGTCGAAGCCAGTGCGTACTTCAAAGTAAGCAGGATCCCGGGCGAAGCCCGGGATGAC
>JAURVS010000409.1 GCA_030655355.1 Sphingopyxis sp. | reverse complement strand
AGAACGCGGGGGGCGAATGTCTGAGCCATGGGAAATCCTGTAAAGGGGTCGTTACCGAACCAAGCCGCCACCCCTGCAGCGACTCGCTGACTGCCCTCTGGGGGAGTTGTGTGACGTGTATGTGACAGCGGGTGTCATATATGTGTCATCGAAGCGGTGCCCCAGCTTGGTCTTGACCCGCAAAAGCTTCTTCTGCCTTGATGCATTTGAGTTCGGTTCTGCCTCTTCAGAGTGAATAATCATGATTCTTATCACTGGCCACGTCATCCTGATCCCCGAGCATCGCGAGCGCATGATTGCTCTCGGCGCCGAGCATAGTGCGCGGTCGCGGGGGGAGGCAGGGTGTTTGGCGCATCATTGTCATGTGGATGTCGAAGACGCGATGCGGCTCGTCTTTGTCGAGGAGTGGGAGAGCATCGCGGCGGTGCGCGCGCATTTTGCGGTGCCTGCGTCGGGCGCCTTTGTCGCCGAAATGCGCCGCCTCTCGCCGGAGCCGCCCGTGATCCGCATCTATGCCGCCGAGGATGTCACCGCGAAGATGATGGGGTAGGGTGATGCTTCGCGGTTGGACACGACCAATGCCGGAAGGCCGCGCTTATCCACAGGCGCGGCCTTCCAAAGGATTCAAATGTGCTCGCGAGCTTGTCCTACCGCCCGATATGACGGAGTTCTTACGCGATTTAGTCGGCTTTTGGTGAAGCCTCAGAGGTTGAAGGCGTAGCAGCGACAGCTGCGGTGACCGTCACCGCGGGCTGCGCCGGTGCTTGCATCATGCTGGTCCGGATAAACAACGCCTGATCGACTTTGCTGAAAGCGTCCTGATACACTTCGGCCTCAACTACGGGTTCCTCATCCTGAGGCTGACTGCCGTAGAGCGAGGACTTGATCTTCGCCATGACGAAGTTCAGGCGCACGCGCGTCGTTGCCCCAATTTGCTCGATATATGCCGACACGATCGGTGTTTTCTTCGACTTCCCAAAGCCCGACCATAGGCTGTAGACCATCTTGCCTTTCGATGACCCTATCCCTGTGATGATTCCGGTCGCGAGGTCCGCATTTTCGATCCGGTAGCCTGCATCCTGCATGACCGTCATCACCGATGCGAAAACGGTTTCTTTGCTACCCTCGAAATCTTTCGTCTGCATTGATTGGAGTTGCAGAGGCGACAGCTCGACTTTGTCCTTGGCAAACGCTGGTGCAGAGCTGAGCGCTATGGAAATGCCGACTACGGCAATTGCGATTTTCTTCATGTGGTTGATCCCCCGATCAGAACGAGCTGGAACGGCTCTTGAAGTCCGAGACAACACCGCGGCCGTCGAACTTGATAACAAGCGTCATAGTACGCGTAGATGTGGTCGATTTGGATTTTCGCTTTCCAAAACCCAGTCCGCCGCCAACGCCAACATCGCTGCCACCGCCCGCAAGCAGGCCGATTGAAAAACCTCCCGAACTGTCGGTTGTGACGGTGGCGTGGCGGTCAAAGACCCACATCTGGCTACCGCTGGCATCCATCGTCGTGATGTTCGGTGCGCCGAAGGTTTCGATGATCTCGGCTTGTGTGGTCGTCCCAACGCGCAGCGTCATCTGAACCATACCTTGGGTCAACATGTTCGGATCGGACGCTTCGTCCGACTTCTTGCGCGCAAACGCCGGCGTTGCCGTCAAGACAGCAAGCGCGGCCGCGGCCGCAACCAACTTTTTCATAATTCGCTCCCCCTGTTGTGCGGAGCTATACTGCTGCTTCGTTGAAGGCGGCAATATCCAATGTGGATGGCTTGTTCCATAATGGCGCGGTGGCAGGAACCGTTGCGCCGATCACCCGTTGGTTTGGCAACCCCGTCTCTCGCGACCCTAACCAGGGGGGCGGGGCCAATTCGCCGGTTCTCAAGACATGCGGTCTGTAACTCTCGTGCCGGGTTTCAATTATCTCAACACCCCACGGCCGCGGCCGCGATCGTTCCATATCGGATATTGTTTAGGCCACATCCTCTCATCGGCCGCGCAACGAACGGAGTACGCCTTCGTTGACCGGGAGAGCCCCGTTTCAGTCTGGTCCCCCCGTTCTGCACGCGGGGCTCAACTTCTCAACCTTTAAAGTTGATCCAGCGCACCTGCGATTATTGATCGCGCGTTTCCCCTTAGGCGTTCAAGAAAATTGCCGCTGCCAACCTTTCTGGAGGCTTCCTATTCCGGGGGCGGTTAGGGGATGATGATGAGTTGGGCAGGTCGCCCGCTATTTCCCCAGCAACGGCGCCAAATACTGCCCAGTAAAGCTCCGCTTTTCCTTCACCACTTGCTCGGGCGTGCCCGCCGCGACGATCTCGCCGCCCTTGACTCCGCCTTCGGGGCCGAGGTCGAGGATATAGTCAGCGGTCTTGATGACATCGAGATTATGCTCGATCACGACGACGCTATTGCCCTGATCGACGAGCGCCTGCAGCACTTCGAGCAATTTGCGGACATCCTCGAAATGCAGGCCGGTCGTCGGTTCGTCGAGGATGTAGAGCGTTTGTCCGGTCGAGCGTCGCGACAATTCCTTGGCGAGCTTGACGCGCTGCGCCTCGCCCCCCGACAGC
>JAURVS010000404.1 GCA_030655355.1 Sphingopyxis sp. | reverse complement strand
TCTTCGCTCGAACTATTACGCCCCGTCGTATCGTCCGACCTATGACAGCCGCTGGGGCGTGCCGCGCGCCGGTCGCAACCTGACCTATGTGCGTCATTATAATGATCTGCTGCTCGTCAATGAGCGCAACGGCAAGGTTGTGAAAGTCTATCGGAACCACTTCAACTGGCGCCGCTAAACGATAATATTCTTTTGTTTCAAAGAGGGTCGATGGGCAACCATCGGCCCTTTTTGGGCGACCTAATTGTCGTTGCGGCCGCCAGGCGAAAGTCATAGCCTGCCCCCCTATTTGTGGGGGAGAAATCGACATGAAAAAACTGCTTCTACTTGCTGCGCTCACCGCGCTCTCGGCCTGTTCGCAAAAGGCCGAAGAGTCCAAGAACGCCGCTGCGGCGCCGGCCGAAACGGCAACGCCGGCTCCCGCGGCAAACCCCGGGACTGCGCCGGGCAGCTATGATGTGAAGCTGGCCAATGGCACCGTCGCTTCGACGGTAATCAAGGCTGACGGATCCTATGAGGACATCGATCCGAAGGGCAAGACGGTCAAAAAGGGCAAGTTCGCGCACAAGGACGGCAAGGATTGCTTCGATCCCGACGGCGACGAAGCCGAAGAGTGCTGGGCACTTTCGCCGGTTGCCGCGGATGGCAGCTTCACCGCTACCTCGTCCGACGGTACGACGGTGACCGTCACACCCAAAAAGAGCTGACCCCACTGCAGGATATCGGACCGGCCGCTATTTGGAGCGCGATCAATCGCCCCAGATATGGTCGGTCTGGATCCAGCCCTTGCGGCCTTTCACTTCGAACAGGCACCAGCCATCCTTGCAGTCGGTGATCCGTCCAACGACGCCCGGCTCGGCGCGATAGGCGACCCCCGCCGACACGCTTGCCGCATCGCGCATCGGACGGATCTCGCCGGTGACGATTGCGGTGCGCACTCGGCTCAGCAAACGCGCCGCCATCCAGCCCTGCGTCCCGTCGGGATCTTCGATCTTGCGCCAAGTTTCGAACCGCGCGACGACCTTAACCGGCAGGTCCTTGCGACGATATTCCCATATCACCGGAACGTCGGGCGACGGCCCCTTGCGCATCCGCGCTTCGTCGACGTTGATCGACGCCCAGTAGGGCAGTTCGACATCGGATTGCGCCGATGCCGGTCCCACGACGGTCATCAACGCGGCGACGGCTAATATATGGCGGCTGGTCATCTCTCTGCCTTGTCAAACTCGGGTCCGCAATTCAACCGCTCGCCGCGCAAAAGGCTGCGTTCATCCCCAGTCTTTTCGTACTTCTTTTGGCGTGCATCCTCTTGACCAGTCTGCCGCGGCGCGCTCTATCGGCGGCCATGCCCGATTCATCCCGTCCGAAACGCCCGCGCGTCATCGTCACCCGCCAGTTGATGCCGCATGTCGAGGGCCGCATGGCTGAACTGTTCGACGTGTCGCTGTCGGCGCGCGACGAGGCCTATACGGTCGACCAGCTTAAAGCCGCGGTCGCCGACTGCGACGTGCTCGTGCCGACGGTGACCGACCGCATCGACGCTGATGTTCTCGCGGCCGCGGGCGACCGCCTGAAACTGATCGCGAATTTCGGCGCCGGGGTCGATCATATCGACCTGTCGGCCGCGCGCGCCAGAGGCATCATGGTATCAAACACGCCCGGCGTCTTTACCGAAGACACCGCCGACATGACGATGGCGCTGATCCTCAGCGTCCCGCGACGCCTTGCCGAAGGCGAGAAAATGATGCGCTCGGGCCAATGGGCCGGCTGGGCGCCCAGCGCGATGCTCGGGCACCGCGTCGGCGGAAAATTGCTCGGGATCATCGGCATGGGCCGCATTGGCTTGGCAGTCGCCCGCCGCGCCCGCGCCTTTGGCCTGTCGATCCATTATCACAACCGCCGCCGCCTGCCCGAGGCGATCGAGGAGGAATTGGGCGCCAGCTATCACGCCAGCGTCGACACGCTGCTGCGGATCAGCGACATCGTGACGCTGCACTGCCCGCACACCAGCGAAACACACGAGATGGTCAACGCCGCACGGATCGGCGCGATGAAACCGACCGCCTATCTGATCAACACCGCCCGCGGCGAGATTGTCGACGAAAAGGCGCTCGTCGCAGCGCTCCAGACGCGCCGCATCGCGGGTGCCGGGCTCGACGTCTACACGCACGAGCCCGCGGTCGATCCCGCGCTGCTCGCTCTCGACAATGTCGTGCTGCTCCCGCACCTCGGCTCGGCGACGATCGAAGGACGCGAGGCATCGGGCGAAAAGGTTATCGCGAACATCCGCGCCTGGTGCGACGGCCACCGCCCGGCGGATCAGGTGCTGGAGGGGTGGGCTTGAAACGGCGTCGCCGTTATTAATGATGAATCGCGAACGATTTTGTGTATCATAGCGTTGCGCGGCAATCGGACAACCGCGGCTACCGATCAAAAAAATTCAAATATACGCTTTCGCATAGCATCGGCGGGACGGCTTTCGACCAAAGGTCGAGCGCCAAAGGGCAAACCAACGCACCGTCACCAGTTCGATACGGAGAGGAATACCATCACCTCGCGCGATCCCGTCGCGTGATTTGGCAGGGGACCTCGCATGGCGGACAAGCGAAGCGTCATCTATTCGATCGAATATATCAGGGCGATCGCCGTAATCATGGTCGTGATGACGCATGTCTATACGTCCGCATTTTTGTCGGGAACCGACCATATTTACTCGGCCATATTTGCTGATGTGAATATATTCTTCACTTTCGCGGCCGGCTTTCTATTTTATCATCTGTCCAGAAAAGAGCCTTATTACCAATTCGTTCGACGCCGCGCGAAGAATGTCCTGATCCCGTATCTGATCATTTCCATACCCGCGATCCTGATCTACGCGCTCGGCCTCAAGCAGCACCCCAATATCGACCTTCCCGACATCGGCGGCGTCGGGCTCGCAGCCTATCTTCTTCTAACCGGACTGCATCTGGGGCCGTTGTGGTTCATCCCGATGATCTTCATTCTTTATCTTTCGACCTTCGTCATCCGCGAGCTGGAACGATTTCGATATGGCTATCTGCTGGCGTTCCTAGTCAGCCTCGGCCTCGCCCTCACGATATTTCCGCGGCCTCAGTTCAATGACAATCCGTTGATGGCGGCGGGCCATTATCTGCCGATATTCCTGCTCGGCGCGCTTTTGTGCGAACGCTATGCGCTCGTCAGGACGATGGCGGAAAAATATTGGATGGCCTTTCTGATCTTGGCGCTGCTTTTGTTCTCAATATCTTCTCAGCTGGACAAAGACCTGCAATTTCCGCTCAAGATCGTGGCACTGATATCGATCTTCATATTCTTCACCCGGTTCGAGAACGTCCATATGAGGTTCGTCGATGTGCTGGCGGGCTATTCCTTCGCGATATTTTTCCTCCACGGCTATATCGTGGCGGTGATCAGAATCCTGATCGACCGCGGGACAATGGCGGTGCCGATCCAAAACCTGGGATTCATCCTCGTCTCGGCGATCGTCATCGCGATTTGCATAGCCATTGCATATCTTCTGAAACGGGTCGCCGGACGGCACAGCCGATATCTGGTCGGTCGCTAAGCGTAAAGGCAGGCCCGCACCGCAAGGCCCGCCACGCGCGCCCGCTCAATCCCCCGTCAAAATCCGGTCGACCAGTTCCTTCACCGTCGGGGTGAAGTTGTTTGAATAAAAGGGATCGGTCTTGAAATTGAATGCGGCATGGCCCGCAAACATCAGATTTTGCTCGGGATCGCCGTCATGCGCGATGTCCTGCAACGTCTTCTGGATACAGAAGCTGCGCGGGTCGGCGAGGTAGCCGGTGGTGTAATCGTCATGGTCCTTCCACGACGAGAAACCGCAGTGCGACAGGCAGCCCATACAATCGGTCTGGTCCTTGCGGATCACCGCCTTGTCCTCTTCGGTGACGAAGACCACGGTATTGTCGGGAGTCTTCAGCGCCTCGGTATAGCCTTCGGCGGCCCAATCGCGTGCGCGCGCCCGATCATGCGGCGTGACCCAGAAATTCTTGCCCTTTACCCCGACGTCGAGCTGGACGATATGATCGCCCGCTTCCTGTTTCGAATAAGGGATCTGACGCTCCGAACGCGCTTCGAGATCGCGCAGGAACGGCGTGCGGACCGCGCTCGAATAGAAGCCCGTCGGCGAGAAGCGATGAAGCAGCACGTCGCCATCGTCGAGCGTGCGGAGCCGGTCTTTCCACGCCTGCGGGATCGGGCTTTCCTCGGTCAGCAGCGGCCGCGTACCATATTGGAATACGATCTGGCCGAGCTCGGGATTGTCGATCCAGTTTTCCCAGTCGCGCAGATACCAGACGCCGCCCGCCATCACGATTGGCACGCTGTCCGCGATGCCTTCGGCGCGCATCGTTTCGCGCACCGCAGCGACGCGCGGATAGGGATCCTGCGGAACGAGCGGATCTTCGGCGTTCGACAGGCCATTATGGCCGCCGGCAAGCCAGGGGTCCTCATAAACCACCGCGCCCAACAGATGCGGAACCTTGTGATAGGCGCGCTTCCACAACGCACGAAAAGCGCGCGCTGAGCTGATGATCGGCAAATAGAGGACATTGTGCCGCTCGGCGATTTCGCTCAGCTTGTACGGCATCCCTGCGCCGCAGGTGACCCCGGCGATCTTGCCCTTCGTCCGTTCCAGCACGCCTTCGAGGATCTGCTGCGCGCCGCCCATTTCCCACAGGACGTTGATGTTGATCGCGCCCTTGCCACCCGACAGTTCATAAGCGCGTTCGACCTGCGCCACCGCCCCGTCGATGCCATATTGAATCAGTTCTTCATGGCGTTCCTTGCGCGTCAGCGCGTGATAGACTTGCGGAATGATCTTGCCTTCAGCGTCATAGCTGTCGGCGTTGACAGCCGACACGGTACCGATGCCACCCGCGGCGGCCCATGCGCCGCTCGACATATGGTTGGTTGCCGACACGCCTTTGCCGCCCTCAACCAACGGCCAGACTTCGCGTCCGCCGTAAAGGATGGGCTTCAAACCTTTGAACATTCTAAATCTCTCTCTCTCCACCGGTCGCGTCCCGCAAACCGGCCCCCAGTGCCGTTTCCGTAAGCGGAACACGGCTGTGAAAGTCAATGGTCGGGCCGCCTAGTTCGCCGAGAACAGACGCCTTCCCTCAAGCGCCCGAGCATAGAGATTTTCATAGGCGGCGACCATATTAGATTCGTCGAAGCGTTGAGCAGCGATGCGCCGGTTGGCCGCGCCAAGACGCGCACGTAAGTCGGCATCGCGCGCGATGTCAGCCAGCGCACCGCGAAAACCGCCCTCGTCATCCGCAATAAACCGGCGATTTTCTGCCGCCACCATCGCGGCGACGTCGCCGACATCGGGACTAACGACCGGCATTCCTGCCGCCATCGCTTCGATCACCGCAATCGGCGCCTGTTCACTCCGCGACGACAATGCGAGCAAGTCGAAATGGCCGATCCAGCGCGCAGGCTCTGCCATAAAACCGGGCATCACCAGCCGGTCCGCCATGCCGCAAGCCGCCGCCTCAGCCGCAATAGCAGCGCGCTCGGGTCCTTGGCCTACGATGACCAGTCGAACATGCGCAGGCAGCGTGGCGACCGCGCGGACGAGGCGTGGCAGGTCCTTGACCTTGCGCAATCCCGCAACGGTGCCGATCACCACCTCGCCCTCGCGCCGTTCCAGCCCCGGAATTTCCATCGATGGCGGCACAGCATAGGCCGCAACGTCGATGCCGTTATGGATCAGCGTCGTCCGCCGGCCCGCGCCCCATTCATCGGCAGCAATCCGCTGAAGAAGCGTCGATGGCACCACCAGCGCCTCGGCGGTCGGCAGCGCAAGGCGGCGAAAGCCGTTCCGCTTCCAGTTGCGCTTGATGCTTTCGTCCTCGTTAAACCCGTCTTCGTGATGGATCAGCGGCGGAAGCCGACGGAAAGGCGCAAAAATGCGGTGCGCCATCACCCCGTCCATCGATCCCCAATTATAGCTGAGGACGAGGTCGAATTGCTGCATGTAGCGCGAAAGATCGCGGTATCGCGCGGGCCCCGGCTTTCCGTAGAGCGGCGGCGCATCGGCTGGGAAATCGACATTGATGCCCGGATCGATGGCATTGCGCGCGCCCAGCGCGTCAGGAACCGCCGACAATATCGTGTGACGCGCGCGCGGGCCCATCAAATTCATGAGCCGGACGGCGCGCGCTTCCTTGCCGCCCAGCGAAAAACTCGAATGGAGATGCAGCAGCCGTACGGGCGCGTTCGACTCCATCACGCGGCGGGAAGTTCCGCCGCCCAAGCATCGATCGCGGCGCGCGCCTCGGGCTCGTCCATCGTCGGCGCATGGCCGACGCCCCGCACCTCGACCAGCCGCGCTTGCGGCAATTCGGCAACCATCTTTTGGGCTGCGGCCCGTCCCAATATGTCCGAAAGCTCGCCGCGCAGGATCAGCAGCGGAATCGCGCCGAGCGCGCGATACACTGGCCATAGATCCGCTGCAGCATCGGCGCCCCCCGGCACGCGCAAGGGCGCCGCAATCTGCTTGTCATAATCGGTGACAATGCGCCCCTCGGCGGTCAACCGGTGCGTCCGCTTGGTCAGCCGCAGCCAGTCGTGGATTTCATAGCCCGGATAGACCGCGCTGTTGAGTTCGCCAAAGGCGCGCGCGGCGTGCATCCAGGTCGGCTGACTGCCGCCCGCGCCGATATAATCGCGGATCCGCGCCAGCCCGGCGGCTTCGAGTTCGGGGCCGACGTCGTTGAGCACCGCCCCGACGAGCCGTCCCGGCAGCGTCCCAGCCATCAGCATCGCAACCAGTCCGCCCAGCGACGTTCCGATGATCGCAAAGCGCGCGATCGCCAGTTCGTCGAGCATTGCGACGACATCCTGCACATAGGTTAGCGGGACATATGTCATCGGGTCTTTGGCATAGGCGCTCTCGCCCCTGCCACGAAACTCGATCACGATTACCTTGCGATGCCGCGCCACGTCCACCGCCAGCGCCTCGAAATCGCGAGCATTGCGTGCGAGCCCTGGCATGCACAGGATCGGCGGCGCCTTCTCGGTCCCGTCGGGACCAGCGTAAACGCGCGCGTGCAGCCGAACTCCGTCGGAAGACCACCAATAATGGTCCGACCAGTCGCGGCGGCTGTCCTGCTTGGCCAATATGGCACGTCCCCTTCGCTGATGTTCCGGCCGTCCCATCGCATAGGACTCGTCCGCGTCTATCGCCAACCCGGGCGCGCGGCGCAAGCAATCCGTCGCGCCCGGCTGCGACAGGTTGCCGCCGTCGGCTTTCGCCGATAAGACCAAGGGCGACCATGAGCGAACCCCTGATTTCTTTCGAACCCGCAACCGGCGAAGAGCTCTGGCGCGGTCCGGTCAGCAATATCGACGACGAAGTCGAAATCGCGCGTCGCGCCTGGCCCGAATGGGCATCGAAGGCGGTCACTTTCCGCACCGAGACGCTCCGCCGCTTTGTCGACCGGGTCAAGGCCGAGGCCGAGCCGTTCGCCGATCTGATCGCACGCGAAACCGGAAAGCCGCTGTGGGAAGCGCGCACCGAGGTCGAATCGGTTTGCAACAAAGTCAATATCTCGGTCTCCGCTTATGGCGAACGCACGCCCAACCGGCGGATCGAAGGCGCGATGGGCCTGCGAAACGCGGTGCGCCACAAGCCGCACGGCGCGCTCGCGGTGCTCGGGCCATATAATTTCCCCGCACATTTGCCGAACGGACACATCGTCCCGGCGTTGCTCGCGGGCAATTCAGTGCTGTTCAAGCCGTCAGAAAAAACTCCGGCAGTGGGCGCCAAGCTCGTCGAACTGTTCCACAGCGCCGGCGTCCCGAAAGAGGCGCTCCGCCTGATCATCGGCGGCCCCGAGACGGGCAAGGCGCTCGCGGGTCACGAAGGCATAGACGGGCTGCTGTTCACCGGTTCGGCGCGCACCGGCCTCGCGCTCAACCGTCAGTTCGCGGGTCAGCCGGGCAAGATGCTTGCACTCGAAATGGGCGGTAACAATCCGATCGTCGTTTGGGACACCACCGACATTCGCACTGCGGCGATCGTCGTCGTCCAGTCGGCGTTTTTGAGCGCCGGCCAGCGGTGCAGCAACGCGCGGCGGCTGATCGTTCGCGACAGCCTCGCCGATGCGCTGATCGAGGAGGTCAAGGCGCTCACCAATCGGCTGATCGTCGACCATCCACATGCCGACCCCGTGCCCTATATGGGCCCGGTGATCGACAATGAGGCCGCCGACGGGCTCACCGAAAGCTTCCTGATCCTGATGTCGAACGGCGGTCAGGTGATCCGCCACATGACCCGTCCAGTCGCGGGCCGCCCGTTCCTCACACCGGGCATCATCGACGTGACCGCGATGCCCGAGCGTCCCGATATCGAGCTTTTCGGCCCCCTGCTTCAGGTCATCCGCGTCGACAGTTTCGAGGCTGCGATCGCCGAGGCGAACAACACTGCCTTCGGCCTATCGGCGGCTCTGATCGGCGGCACGCCGCAGCTTTACGACCAATTCTGGGCAAACGCCCGCGCGGGCGTCATCAACTGGAACCGCCCGACGAACGGCGCCTCGTCCGCCGCGCCCTTCGGCGGCATCGGCCTGTCGGGCAATCACCGCCCCAGCGCATTCTATGCCGCCGACTATTGCGCCTATCCGGTCGCGTCAGCCGAAAGCGACGCCCTGCGTGCCTCGATCGGCGTCGGCATACGCGATCCCGAAGGCTCGCGGCTGGTGACGAAAAATTACCTTTAATCCTCCGTCTTTGCGAGCGTAGCGGAGCAATCCAGCGCTCGCGTCGTCCGCTCTGAATTGCTTCGCTCCGCTCGTAGTAATGAACTAGCGAAATCGGCGCCCAATTTTACCTTCATCACCGTCAATAAAGCCTGTTTTGCCATTCGATCGGCGCGCGACCATTTACCTTGCATGGAAAAGACTTTCTCTTCTGTGGGCAAATTGTGGCTCGTCGGCGCAGGCCCCGGCGACCCGGACCTTCTGACATTGCGTGCCGCGCGGTTGCTCGGCAGCGCCGACCTCGTCGTCCATGACGGTTTGGTCGGCGAAGGCGTGCTCGCGCTGATACCCGAGGGTGTCAAACGCATCAGCGTCGCCAAGCAGCGCAGCCGCCACACGATGAAGCAGGATCTGATCAACGAACTGCTCGTGCGCGAAACGCTCGCCGGCAAGCAGGTCGTGCGCCTTAAGGGCGGGGACCCCTTCATCTTCGGTCGCGGCGGCGAGGAACTCGACGCCGCGCGCGAAGCCGGAGTTGCGGTCGAAGTCGTCCCCGGCATCACGGCGGCGGCCGGCTGCGCCGCACAGGCGGGCCTCCCCCTCACCCACCGCGAAGACGCCAGCGCGGTCAGCTTCGTCGCGGGCCAGTGCAAGGATTTGACCGATCAGGACTGGTCGGGCCTCGCTGGCCACGGCCGCACTCTCGTGATCTACATGGGCCTCGCCACCGCCACCGCGATCGCCGACAAGCTGATTGCCGATGGCGTCGCACCCGACCTGCCCGTCGCGGTGATCGAGCGCGGCACGACCGCGGACGCACGCGTGTTGCGCAGCCTGCTCACCGATCTTGGCGACCTTGTCGCCCGCGAAAATGTTCAAAGCCCGTCGCTGATCATCGTCGGCAAGGTCGCGGCACGCGCCGACGCGCTCGACTGCCTCGGCGCACCGGGCGTTGCCCAACAAATAAGGGATTTCACATGAAGCTGCTGACAGGCAATGACCTGAAAACAGGATTTGTCACCTGGTGGACCGGCGCCGACTGGTCGCTGCATATCGAGGACGCCGCCGACGTCGGCGAACAGGGCGAAGCGATCCTCGCCGCCGAGGAAGGCGCACGCCGCGTCAACGCGCCGTACATCATCAACGGCGAACAAACCGCCGAGGGGCCGCGCCCCGCGCATATCAAGGACCGCATCCGCGCGCTCGGTCCCACCGTGCGTCCCGACCTGACTTTGAAACCCGCCGATCCTGCGGCCGGCGACTGGGTGATCTGATATGTATAAATATGACGAATATGACCACGCGATGGTCGATGCCCGCGTCGCCGAATTCAGCGACCAGGTCCGCCGCCGCCTCGCAGGCGAAATCACCGAGGATCAGTTCAAGCCTTTGCGTCTGATGAACGGCCTCTATCTCCAGCTCCACGCCTATATGCTGCGCGTCGCGGTGCCCTATGGCACGCTCGATGGTCGCCAGATGCGGATGCTCGCGCATATCGCACGCAAATATGACCGCGATTACGGCCATTTCACCACGCGCCAGAATATCCAGTATAACTGGATCAAGCTGGAGGACGCCCCCGCGATCCTCGCCGACCTTGCGTCGGTCGAAATGCACGCGATCCAGACAAGCGGGAACTGCATCCGCAACATCAGTTCCGATCAGTGGGCCGGCGCCGCCGCCGACGAAATCACCGATCCGCGTCCTTGGGCCGAACTGCTCCGCCAATGGTCGAGCTTTCACCCCGAATTCAGCTATTTGCCGCGCAAGTTCAAAATCGCCGTGATTGCGGCTTCGGAAGATCGCGCCGCGATGCGTCTGCATGACATCGGCATCCAGATCGTCGAGAAGGACGGGCAGCATGGCGCCGCTTTCTACGTCGGCGGCGGCATGGGCCGCACGCCGATGATCGCGCCGCTGATCAAGGATTTCGTGCCGCTCGACGATATGCTGAGCTACGCCGAGGCGTGCCTGCGCGTCTATAATCGCTATGGCCGCCGCGACAATATCTACAAGGCGCGCATCAAGATCCTGATCCACGAGCTGGGCGCCGACGAGTATCGCCGCCAGGTCGAGGAAGAATTCGTCCATGTGAAATCGCTGGGCATCGACCCGCCAAAGTCCGAATTCGACCGCATCGCTGCGCAATTCGCGCCGCCGCCGCTCGACGCCGCCGCGCCCGACGACATCGACCGCAGCGATCCCGACTTTGCCGTCTGGGTCGATCAGAATGTCGCGAAGCACAAGGTTTCGGGCCATGCGATCGTCAACATCAGCCTGAAGCCCGTCGGCGGTATCCCCGGCGATGCCTCGTCGGCGCAGATCGATGTGATGGCCGACCTTGCTGAAAAATACAGCCATGACGAACTGCGCGTCACGCATGCGCAGAACATCGTCCTGCCGCACGTCCGCAAGGCCGATCTCTATGCGGTGTGGCAGGCGCTCGACGCCGCGGGACTCGCGACGCCGAACCTCGATTTGATCAGCGACATCATCGCCTGCCCCGGTCTTGATTATTGCAGCCTTGCCAATGCGCGCTCGATCCCGGTCGCGCAAAAGATCGCGCAGCGTTTTGCCGATCCGGTGCGCCAGCGCGACCTCGGCGAACTCAAACTCAAGATTTCGGGCTGTATCAACGCCTGCGGTCATCATCATGCCGGCCACATCGGTATCCTCGGGGTCGATCGCAAAGGCACCGAAAATTATCAGCTGTCGCTTGGCGGATCGGGCGCAGAGGACGTCAGCCTCGGCACGATCACCGGCCCCGGTTTCGACGAGGATGGCGTGGTCGATGCAATCGAACGCGTCACCGACAAATATCTTGCGACGCGCACCGAGGGCGAGCGCTTCGTCGACACCTTCCGCCGCGTCGGCATGGCCCCCTTCAAGGAGGCGATTTATGGTTGAGCATATTCATAGCGATGGCGAAGAACCCGCCGTCACTCTCGACGCCTTCCTGACGCAATCGAATGCCACGGCGGTGCGGCTCGAACCCGACGAGGATGCCCGCGCGCTGATCCCGCATCTCGACCGGCTCGCGCTGATCGAGGTCGCCTTCCCCAAGTTCCGCGACGGCCGCGGCTATTCCTCGGCGCGCATCCTCCGCGAAGCCGGGTATGCGGGCGAACTTCGCGCGCAGGGCGACGTGCTCGTCGACCAGATCGCCTATCTGAAGCGCTGCGGCTTCGACACATTCGCGCCCGAAAAGGAGCTGAATGCCGCCGACGTCGAAGCGGCGCTGTCGCGCTGGCCCGAACATTATCAGGGCGCCGCCGACGGGGCGGTGCCGATCTGGAAACTACGGCATGGCTGACGTGCAGACCTCTCCCCGCTCGCGCGACCGGATAGACGTGGCGCCGCGTTTCACGCAGGCCGACGTCATTCGCCTCAACAACCTCTTCCGCGGTCAGGATGCCGCCGACGTGGTTGCGAGCGTGATCGGTGCGGGATTGCTGGGCGACACCGCGATCGTCTCGAGCTTCGGCGCTGAAAGCGCGGTTCTGCTCCATTTGGTCGCGCAGTCGGCGCCCGACATGCCCGTGCTGTTCCTCGATACCGGCAAGCATTTCCCCGAAACGCTCGCCTATCGCGATACGCTGGCGGAGCGGCTCGGGCTCAATATCGTCAACCTCATTCCCGACGCCGAGGATCTTGCGAGCAAGGACGCGACCGAACTGCGCTGGTCGTACGATCCCGACGGCTGCTGCGAAATCCGCAAGGTCAAGCCGCTCGAAAAGGCGATGGCCGATTTCGACGCCTCGATCACCGGGCGGAAGGGATTCCAGTCATCGACGCGGCAAGGCCTGCCGCGCTTCGAGCTCGATGGCTCGACCGGCCGGTTGAAGTTCAACCCGCTCGCCAACTGGACGCGCGACGAACTCGACGCCTATTTCGCAGCGCACGACCTGCCCCGCCACCCGCTCGAAGCCGAAGGCTATCCCTCGATCGGCTGCTCGCCCTGCACATCGAAAGTCCAGCCCGGCGAAGACCCGCGCTCGGGCCGCTGGCGCGGGTGGGACAAAACCGAATGCGGGATCCATGAAGTCGTGACGCCGATCGACGACGATCCGGCGAACGACCCGGCTTTCTAGGCCCGTCCTCAATATTTGCCATAGAGACCCCAGATTTGATGGGCGCATGAGCCTTCGCGACAATATTCGGTTCCCTGGCGAAAGCCGGGGTCCACGCGATGCGGGGCTCCGCCTTCTGAGCCCCGGCTTTCGCCGGGGAACGCATACTCGCTCACCAAGATAGTCGCGGACTTGATCCGGCGAGGCCAGCAATCCAGAGCGGCTTGTCACATCCTGAATTGCTTCGCTACGCTCGCAATGACGACACCAGTTAGAGTGCGCGATCACTCATAATCATCAAACACCTGACTATCGTCGGCGAGATCGCTGAACTTCGTCGTCTTCGCCTCGAAGTGCAGACGCACCTTGCCGATCGAGCCGTGGCGGGACTTGGCGATGATCACTTCGGCAAGGCCAAAAACGCGCTCCATCTCGGCCGCCCATTCTTCGTGCTGCGC
>JAURVS010000398.1 GCA_030655355.1 Sphingopyxis sp. | reverse complement strand
CGGGGAAGTTGACCGCGCAGGCCTTCACATCGATCACGATCTGGCCCTTGCCTGCGGTCGGCCGCGGCAGTTCGCCGAGCGTGAGCGTTTCGGGGCCGCCGGTTGCGGTCGACAAGAGAGCCTTCATCATCTTCTCCTCTTTATGCTGTTCTATCAGCCTTGAACTACAGCCGGGCGGAGCCACGGACGATCCCCGTCGAGCTTCGTCTCATAGGCGCCGATTGCGGCGTCGCTCTTTTCGGTGAGCGAAATCTCGTCGAGCCCGCCAAGCAGGCACATCTTGCGGAACGGGTCGATCTCAAAGGTGAAACGGTCCTGAAACGGCGTCGTCACGGTCTGCGTGTCGAGATCGACATGCACCCGATCGGTAGCCGCGACTTCCATCAACCGGTCGATCGCCGCCTGCGGCAACACGACGGGAAGGATGCCGTTCTTCACGGCATTGCCCGAGAAAATGTCGGAGTATGACGGCGCGATCACGACGCGGATGCCGAGATCGCCCAACGCCCAGGCGGCGTGTTCGCGGCTCGATCCGCAGCCGAAATTATCGCCCGCAATCAGGATCGGTGCGCCTTTGAATTCGGCGCTGTCGAACAGATTGTCGGGATCTGCGCGCAGCGATTCGAACGCGCCGCGGCCCATACCCTCGCGCGTCGTGGTCTTAAGCCAGTGCGCCGGAATGATGACGTCGGTATCGACATTTTTGAGGCCGAACGGGATCGCACGCCCCTCGACCTTTTCGATCGGCGTCATGCCATCAACTCCCGCACGTCGGTGAGCTTGCCGGTGACGGCTGCAGCTGCGGCCATCGCCGGGCTGACGAGGTGGGTGCGCGCGCCGGGGCCCTGGCGGCCGACGAAATTGCGGTTGCTCGTCGATGCACAGCGCTCACCTGCGGGCACCTTGTCAGGGTTCATTGCAAGGCATGCCGAACAGCCGGGCTCGCGCCATTCGAGTCCTGCGTCGATGAAGATGCGGTCGAGTCCCTCGGCTTCGGCTTGTGCCTTCACCAGCCCCGATCCAGGGACGACAATCGCCCATTTGACATTGTCGGCCTTGTGACGGCCCTTCAGCACCGCGGCGGCTGCGCGCAGATCCTCGATGCGGCTATTGGTGCAGCTGCCGATAAAGATATTCTCGATGGGAACGTCGCGCATTCGCGTGCCGGGTTCGAGCCCCATATAGGCGAGCGACTTCGCCGCAGCGGTCTGCTTTGACGGATCGGCAAAGCTGCCCGGCGCGGGAACCACGCCGGTGATTGGCACAACATCCTCGGGGCTGGTGCCCCAAGTGACGCTAGGCGCAATGTCGGCGGCGTCGATGACGACCGTCTTGTCGTACGTCGCGCCGGGATCGGTCACGAGGCTTTGCCAATAAGCGACGGCGGCGTCCCAATCGGCGCCCTTCGGCGCATAGGGGCGGCCCTTCAGATACGCGAACGTCGTTTCGTCGGGCGCGATCAGGCCGGCGCGGGCGCCGCCCTCAATCGCCATATTGCTGACGGTCAGGCGGCCTTCGACGCTCAAGGCGCGAATAGCGCTGCCGGTATATTCGATGACATGCCCCGTGCCGCCCGCGGCGCCGATGACACCTGTGATGTGGAGGATGACATCCTTTGCCGAAACGCCCGGGCCGACGTCGCCCTCGACGCGGACTTCCATCGTCTTGGCAGGTTGGAGCAGCAAAGTCTGAGTGGCGAGCACATGCTCGACCTCGCTCGTCCCTATGCCGAACGCGAGCGCGCCGATGCCGCCATGGCAGGCGGTGTGACTGTCGCCGCACACGATCGTCGTGCCGGGCAGCGAAAAGCCCTGCTCGGGTCCGACGACATGAACGATGCCCTGCTCGGGCGCCACGGCGTCGATATAGCGGATGCCGAATTCGGGCGCGTTCGTTTCGAGCGCGGCCAATTGCGCGGCGCTTTCCGTGTCGGCGATCGGCAGCCGGTTGCCCGCGCTGTCCTTGCGCGCGGTCGTCGGCAAATTATGGTCGGGCACCGCCAGCGTCAGGTCGGGGCGGCGCACTGTGCGGCCATTTGCGCGAAGTCCGGCGAAGGCCTGCGGGCTGGTGACTTCATGGACGAGATGACGGTCGATGAAAATAAGCGCGGTGCCATCGGGGCGCTGTTCAACAACATGCGCGTCCCAGATCTTTTCATACAGGGTGCGGGGCCGGGTCATGCGGTTCACTTAAGCGTGTCCGATAACAATGCAAGCGAGTGGCGATCAAAAACGCAATTTTCGGTCGCGCCGATTGCAGTGGCGGGGCCGCGGTAGGAAGCCTATAATTCGCGCATGTCGCTTCCCGCCATCATCGCGCTCGTCTTTGCCACCGTCGTGGCGATGGAATTCGTCGCCTGGGCGAGCCATAAATATATCATGCATGGTTTTGGCTGGGCATGGCACCGCGACCATCATGAGCCGCACGACAAGATGCTCGAAAAGAACGATCTGTTCGCGATTTTTGGCGCCGCGATGAGCATTTCAATGTTCGTCGTCGGCAGCCCGATGATCATGGGCGCATCGGCGTGGGAGCCGGGGACGTGGATCGGGCTGGGCGTTCTCTTTTACGGGATCATCTACACGCTGGTTCACGACGGCTTGGTTCATCAGCGCTATTTTCGCTGGGTGCCGCGGCGCGGTTATGCGAAGCGGCTAGTTCAGGCGCACAAGCTCCACCATGCGACGATCGGCAAGGACGGCGGGGTCAGCTTCGGCTTCGTCTTTGCGCGCGATCCTGCGAAGCTCAAAGCCGAACTCAAGGCGCAGCGCGAGGCAGGGATCGCCGTGGTGCGCGAAGCGATCGCCGACTAGGCGGTCCGGTAATCCGCTGTAATCACACCTGCGGCTTCCAGTTCGGCCTCATGGCTTTCCTCGCGCCAATTCTCGATCAACGCTTGCCGTTCCCATTCGACCATCGCCGGATGCGCGAGCATATGATCGACCCATGCCTGCCCCTTGCCAACGCTCAGGCCATAGGTGCGGATGCGGAACGCGACCGGCGCAAAGAAGGCGTCGACGGCGGTAAATCTGTCGCCTGCGAGGAAAGGGCCTCCGAACCGCGCCAGCCCATCTTCGAACAATTCACGGATTCGCGCGACATCGACGCGCAGCGCGCCCGAGGCCGGTTTCGGCGTCACGCGAACGCCGACATTCATCGTGCAATCATTGCGCAGGGTCGAAAAGCCGCTGTGCATTTCGGCCGCGGCACATTGCGCCCAGGCGCGCGCATCGGGATCAGTAGGCCATACGCCCTCGTGCCGGTCGGCGAGATAGAGCGTGATACCGAGCGAATCGTGCACCGTCCGGCCTTCGTCGAGCAGCACCGGAACCTGTCCGGTCGGCGAAAAGCTGCGGAACTCGTCATAGTTGATCGGGCTGGTGAAAGGCTCGATCTGATCGTCGAACGCAATGCCAAGCGCCGTCATCAACACCCATGGTCGCAGCGACCAGCTCGAATAATTGCGGTTGGCGGTGATCAACACATACATGGTTTGCGCTCCTGTCCGACGATGGGGAACATGTAGCCGGGATTGGACGGGCGCCTGATACACAGGCAGCGGGTCAGGGGGCAAGTGTCAGCCGCGCGGCGGTGATCAAGTCGCGGGCTCCGGCCCCGTTGACGCCGCGGCAGGGTCGGACTCGGCAACCGCGCCCCCCTGAGCGGGCAATTTGCTAAGGTCGAGCCAGAGCGCGTCTTCGCGCTTGTGGTAGCTGTCGATCACCGCGAACGGGATGCGGAACGGAAAACCCCAGTCGCTGTTCCACAGCGCAACGACGCCCGTCCGCGTCGAGGGTTCGAAAATCATCGTTGCGCGATAACCCGATACCGCGCCCGAGTGACCCTCTAGCCGGTGGCCCGCGTAGGTAAAGCTTCGCCACCCAAGCCCGTAGGACGCATCGCTGATCGCCTGACGCAATGGCCCGCCGTAGAGCCGAGCGGTGCCGACACGCGGACGATGGGCGAGTTCAAGTGTCGCGGCAGGAAACACATCGGGGCGGCTGCCCATCATCGCCTGCATCCAGGTCGCGAAATCGACAATATCGCTTTCAACGCCAGCGGCGGCGGGAACGCGCCAATAGGCTTCCTTGACCGGCAGAACATGTCGACCGCGGTGCGGTCGTGCCCAGTCTTTCGCGCCCGTCAGCCGCTCCATCCCGTAACCCGCGCTGACCATGCCGAGCGGGCGGAAAAAGCGGTTCTCGACGGCCTTTCCGAAAGGTTCGTTCGCCGCCCGCGACAAGATTTCGCTCGCCGCGTCGAAGGCGACATTCTGATAAGTGTGGCAGGTGCCGGGATCGCATTGCAGCGGCGCGGCGACGAGGCTTGCGCGCAGCAGGGCGGGATCCTGCCCTTCCTCCAGCTTTTCGTCATAGGCATTTTTGGTGAGCCCGGTGCGCTGGGCCAGCAAGTCTTCCAGCGTCACTCGCGCTTCGGCGCCGCCGGGCAAGACCAGGGTCGTGCCCGAGTCGCCGACCGGCCGTTTCAGATCGATGGTGCCATTGCTCGCCAGCGCGGCTGCGAGCGACCCCGTTGCGGTCTTCGAAACCGATGCCCAGCGGAACAATGTATACGGTGTGACCGGCGCGCCGGTCGATGCGTCGGCGACGCCATAGGTGCGGACGAAACGCAATTCGCCATCCTCGACCACGGCAACTGCAAGTCCCGCCATTTCAGGTCGGCGCGAGAGGTCGGCGAGCTGTTTGTCGAGCGCGCCATAGTCGATCCGGCCGCGCCATTCGGCGGGCGTGTCAGGAAGATTTTCGGTGGGCTTGATCGGGATTTCTATGCTCGCAAGCGGCGACTTCCCGCCGAACGCGAGAACGCCAAACCAGCCCGCCAACCCCAGCGCGGCGATCGCGATCAGAACATGAAAAACGCGCTGCATAAACCCGTGACTAATAAGCGACCCACTTTGTGGCCGCTGTCTTAGACGCGACTTCCACAGCCGTCACCCCCGGACCGTCTTCACGGTGCAAGATAGCGCCAGGCCTTGATCGTCCCGACCGCGTAAACCGTGCCGTACACAAGGACGATCAGCGAAGACCAGATCGCGAAACTGTCGCTGTGTTGCGGCCGCCACATATGCAGCGGGACGAATATAAGCCCGCGAAGCAGATAGATGGCGGCGATGGCGATCAGCCCTGTCCGCAACAGGGGGAGGTGCGGCAAACTTCCCGCGCCCGAAAAGGCATAGGCCGCCCAGATCAGCAGAATGGCGCCGATCGCCAGCGTGATCAAAGTCGGCCGCAAATCACCGCGCGCCGCCGCGCGCGCCATGCCCTCGCCGGCGCCGAAGAACCGATACCAGTCAGCGCCGCCGAAAATGCAGGCAATGTGCAGCAGCGCGGCCAAGACCGACAGCCACCCGCCGATAATCAGCCAGGTGGAGCCGGGATTGGCCGCGACATCATGCAATATAATGCGCCGTCGTTTTCGCCGCGAGGTCTTCGGCGGTTACACCCGGTGCCAGTTCGACCAGCTTGAACGGGCTGTCATGATCGTCGCGCTTGAACACCGCGAGATCTGTGATGATCATGTCGACGACATTCTTGCCGGTGAGGGGCAGCGTGCATGCGGGAATGAACTTCGGACTGCCGTCCTTGGCATTATGTTCCATCACGACGATGATCTTCTTGACCCCGGCGACGAGATCCATCGCGCCGCCCATGCCCTTGATCATCTTCCCCGGAATCATCCAATTGGCGATGTCGCCATTTTCGGCAATCTCCATCGCGCCCAATACGGTCAGGTCGATATGCCCGCCGCGGATCATTGCGAAACTGTCCGACGAGCTGAAATAGGCCGACTGCGGCAGTTCGCTGATCGTCTGCTTGCCGGCGTTGATCAGGTCGGCATCCTCGTCGCCCTCGAAAGGGAAGGGGCCGATCCCGAGCATGCCATTTTCCGACTGCAGCGTGACCGTCATTCCCGCCGGGATATGGTTCGCGACCAGCGTAGGAATCCCGATGCCGAGATTGACGTAATAGCCGTCCTGCAGTTCCTTTGCGGCGCGCGCCGCCATGTCATCACGCGTCCAGGCCATTATTTCGGCTCCCATTGCTTGTCAGAGGGGAAGGCGTCGCCCCAGCCCAGTTTTTCCCACGGGCCGTAGACGGGATTGGGGAAAAGGAACCAGCCTTTGTCCCAGAGTGCAGTGGCGCCCGCGCTCGTGGCCAGCGCCATGCGCTGCGCGGCGGGCAAATCCTTGACGTTGAACTGCTGGCTGAAATCGCCGAGTTGGTCGCCGCCGAGGATGACCACGCAATATTTCGAGGCGATGGTGGCGCGCCGCGGATCCTTGCTGGACCCGCCCGCGTCATCGCCCATCAGGAACAAGGTTTCGCCATGCTTGAACTCACCGAGCCCGGCGGCGCGGAGCGTATCCTCGCTGCCTTTTGCGTTGGCGGCGCTGCGGTTGGTGTTCGCAATCACGGTGATCCCTGCCGCGCGGAGCTTGGTCACCATCTCGGCCGTGCCCGGCATTGCGATCGCCTTGCCAGCACCGGTCTTTTCCCACTGATCCCAGACCTTGAGGTCGAAGCCGGTGCCCTGCTCGGCGAAACGCCGCATCGGGCCGAGGTTCCAGATCAATGTTTCGTCGGCATCGAAGACCGCGGCGAAGGGCTTGTTGCCGCACGGCTCGAACGTCGGCGCATCGATCGACGCCCTGGGCGCCAGTACGACGCTGTCCTTCGGGCGCTGCTTGATCCGCCACATGCCATAGTCAGCGATCCGCGCATTGGTTGCGCGCACGGCAACGGCGGCTTCGGGCGAACCGTAGAGATATTGCAGCGCGACCGGCGGGTTGGGGGATTCTGCTGGCGCGGTCGCCGCGGGCGGCGGCGCCGGTGCAGTCGCCACTTCGGCAGGCGCGCTGGCGCAGCCGCCGAGCAGCAGAGCGGCAGCGAGCGGAAGCGCGCGCATCACGCCGTCTCGCGCGGGCGGGTCGTGCGGAATTCGATTTTCTTGTCGTATGGCGCGCCGATGATCAGGCGCTTCACATAGATGCCGGGCAGGTGGATGCTGTCGGGATCGAGGCTGCCGACGGGCACGATTTCCTCGACCTCGGCGACGCAGATTTTTGCGGCGGTGGCCATCGGCTGGTTGAAGTTGCGCGCGGTCTTGCGGAAGATCAGATTGCCGCTTTCGTCAGCCTTCCAGCCCTTGATGATCGCAAGGTCAGCGAAGATGCCGCGTTCGAGGATATAGTCCTGCCCGTCGAAATTCTTTACTTCCTTGCCCTCGGCGACGAGGGTGCCGACGCCGGTTTTGGTGTAGAAACCGGGAATGCCCGCCCCGCCGGCGCGGCAGCGCTCCGCCAGCGTGCCCTGCGGACAGAATTCGACCTCGAGTTCGCCCGCCAGATACTGGCGCTCAAATTCCTTATTCTCGCCCACATAGGAGGAGATCATCTTTTTGACCTGTTTCGTGCGGAGCAGCTTGCCCAGCCCTTCACCGTCGATTCCGGCGTTGTTGCTGGCGATGGTCAGATCCTTCGTCCCGGCATCGCGGATCGCGTCGATCAGCCGTTCGGGAATACCGCAAAGGCCGAACCCGCCTGCGCAAATCTGCATGCCTTCGAAGAGAAGCCCTTCGAGTGCGGCGGCGGCGTCGGGATATTGCTTATTCCCCATGGGACGGCTCTCCTGAGTGGTTACGCGCGCGGACCTTGGCGCATTTAATCCATCAATTCTAATCGTTCTAATTTTATATTATACATAAGAGATGTCTATCAATCGCGTCTCGCTCTACCATCTCGAAACATTGTTGCTGATCGACCGTCTGGGGACATTCTCTGCGGCGGCGGAACGGCTCAACACGACGCAGCCTGCGGTGTCGGCCCGTATGCGCGAACTCGAACAAAGGCTCGGTACCGTGCTGTTCCGCCGCGACGGCCGGACGATGTCGCTAACCGCGGCGGGTCGCAAACTGGTGCGGGATTGCGACCCGCTGCTGCGCGACATGCAGGTCGCACTGCTCGGCAGCGGCGGTTACGGCGAGGCAAGCGGGGTGGTGCGGATCGGCGCGGGGGAGATCGCGGCGGCGAGCTGTGTCCCGGCCTTTGTCGCGGGGCTGAAGGCCGACATGCCCAATGTCGGGCTGGAGATTGAAATCGATCTCACCGCCAACCTGATCCAGCAGCTGTTGACGGGGCGCACCGATATCGCCTTCGCCGCAGGACCGATCGCGCATCCGGCGCTGAAGACGAGTCCGATCGGCGAGGTCGGCCTCGTCTGGCTTGCCAGCCCGGCGATTGCGACGGCCTTCGCCGCAGGCGAGGCGACGCTGCCCGTCTGGTCGCTCGCCAGCCATTCGCCGATCCACGGCCGGATGCGCGAGGCGATCGAGGCGTCGCGCATCGCGCAAAAATCGCTCAATCTCTGCAACAATGCACGCACGATGATCGACATCGCAAATGCGGGCGGCGGCATCGGCATTTTCCCGCAGCCGATGGTGCGCGGCGAAGTGGCGAGCGGCGCACTCGTCGAGATCGATGCGATGCCGGCTTTGGCTCCGGTCGAGTTTCAGGTTGCGATGCGTGTGGCCGACACTGAGCCCGTGCTCACGCAGATATTCGAGCGCGCGGCGCGGCTGAACGTTGCGGAGGCTCCAGCCTGAGCCGGAGGACGGCGCTGAACGACAGCTGACCTCCCTTTCATCGTCATCCCCGACTTGATCCGGGATCCATCGCCGCACCAAGCGTCATGCCAGCGATCCTCAGGGCAATTCCATCCCCAACACTGCCGACAGGTCGCCAAGCGCCTGTTCGCCGCTCGTCACCTTGATCGCGTGCATACCGAGCTGGCTCGCCGGTTTGCAATTGATGCCGAGGTCATCGAGATAGATGCATTCGGCGGGTTCGACGCCCAGCTTCTCGCACATCATCTGGTAAATCCGCGGATCCGGCTTGCGCACCCCCGCCTTGCTCGATTCGATGACATGGTCGAAGCGCGCCATGATGTCGGCAACCTCGATCGCCGCTTCCGCGCTGCGCGTCATGCCCGCGCCGCGGATGCCCATCTTGCCGCCCGGCACATTGTTCGTGATGCATGCGATGGTGAAGCCGCGATCCTTCAGCGTGTCGAGCGTGGCGACCATCGCCGGACGCACCGCGCCCGCGATCACGGCGAGCACGGCTTCGCCTTCCAGTTCGTGACCCAGCGCGCGGGCCTCTTCGGCGAACAGCGTGTCAAAGGTCGCCGCGTCGATTTCGGCGCGTTCGAACTTGGCCCAGGCATTGTCGTCGGGATCGCTGCTGTTGACGCGGCGGACGAAGTCGTGCGGCAGGCCGCGTTCGGCCTCGAGCTTGTTGAAGGCTTCGAAAGGCGACGCCGTGATGACGCCGCCGAAGTCGAAAATAACGGTCGTGTAAGTCATGGGAGAGAAATGAACCTTATTATTTGGCGGCGGTGCGGATGCCCGACCAGCTTGCATCGTCGATGGTGAGGTCGAGACGGTCAGGCGAGCGAACCGTATCGAGCAGGAAGACATAAGGACCGCTGGCCGCAAGGATTGCGTCCATCGCCTTTTCGAGCGGGATAGTGACGGTCGGAATGCGCGGATAGTCCGATTTGATCTCGACCTTGTTCGGACCCGTGCGGGTCACCGTGATCGTCACATTGTTCCGCGACGACCCGCGCGCGTCGGACGCGACATTGCCCTTGTAGATGCCTGCGACGCGGTCGGCGAGATCGGCCTTGTGTATCGGCGCGGCCTTTGGCGTTTCAGCGAGCGCGCTGCCGGCGGGCAGCGCCAGGGCGATGGTCGTGGCAAAGATAAGCGTACGGAGCATGGCTGGTCCTTTCGTCCTGCGGCGGTGAAAGGGAATGCTCCTCACGACCCTCATGGGACGACAACGATCCCCTGCCTGGGGTCGGCCTGTCCCGAGAGCATCTCCCGATAGGCAGCGAGCGCCGCATCGCCGCCGCTGCGCTTATCGACCGATGCCAGCCGCGGCGCAACATCCATGAAGGCGAGCCACGCATCGGCAATCTTCTGCCCGAACGCCGCGCCGCCCCAGTCGGCGATGCGCTTCTGGCTGCGGCCCGGCGCGAAAAAGCCCTGCCGCTCCGGGCCGGGGAGGCCTTCGATGTCGGCCTGCGCATCCCAGTGCGATTTGCCGACGATGATCGATGCCTTGAGCTGATTGCCGAAATGGCTGTGAACGGTGCGCGTCACCGCGCCATTGCCCGCCATATCTACGAGCGCGGCGGGCGTTGCGGTGTTGAGCGTCATGATCTGATCATAGCTGATGACGCGGTCGTAAATGCCCTGTGCGGCGAGTGCGTCGACATTGGCAGCGCTGGTCAGCCCGATCGTTTCGGGGCGGTCGGCGCGCTGCTTAAGGGCAAAGCCAAGCCCGATCGCGGTTTTACTCGACGCGCTTGCGATCAAGATCTGCTGGACGCCATAATCGCCCTCATCCTCGAACTGGTCGGCGATCAGCCAGCCGGTGAGGAAGAGCGGACGGAAGACGGGCCAATAATCACGGTCGGCGGCGCGATAGTCGGGAAGCGCCTCGATCCGCTGATAATTGTTATAAATGGGAGGTAGAGTCGTACGGCGCGGGGTCACATCGGTAAAGCCAACCGGGCCCGCCTTGCCGACGGTCAGCACGGCGTCGCTTGCCATCGGATAATAGCCATAGAAACGCTCGCCGACCGCGACGCCGTCGGCGCTGCTTTCGGTCACCGTCGCGAAACCCCAGACGGGTAGGCGGCCGGATTCGGTGGGCTCAGCAAAGAAATCCCAATAGCCCTGATCATTGCCAAACAATCCCGCGGGCTTTCCGAACACCGCATAGGTGATGTTGTTCGCGGTCATCGCATAGCTGTCGAGATGGACACGGACCTGCCCCGGCGCGAGCGGTGCGCTCGTTTCTTCAACCAATTGAACTTGCGTGATATCGTCGCGATCAATGTCGATCGCCCAGCTCTTTGCGCTCATTTCGGACCCCTCCGATGGACTTGCCCGCGAATGCGGGATGATCGATAGTCATACAGATGACGAAGCCCCTGACAATCGCGGTGAAGCGCATTCATGAACCGGAGGCGCCCGGCGACGGCGTGCGTTTTCTCGTCGACCGGCTGTGGCCGCGCGGCGTATCGAAAGAAAAGGCCGCGCTCTCCGCATGGCTCAAGCCGCTGTCGCCGAGCGATGATCTGCGCAAGCGTTACCACGGCGAAACTGCCGATTCGGACGCAGCGTGGGATGCGTTCCGAATCGACTATTTCGCCGAACTCGATGCGGGCGGGGATGATGTGAAGGCGGCGCTGTTTACGCTCGATGCGGCGGCAAAGGGTGGACCGGTTACGCTGCTTTATGCCGCGAAATATGAAGAGCGGAACAATGCCGTCGCGCTCCGCGAATGGCTGGAGCGGCGTTAGCCGACCGCCGTACCGAGCAGCGATCCGATCGCGATCGTCGCCGCCATCGCAAATGCGCCCCAAAAGGTAACTCGGATGACTGGCCGCAACATCGGCGCCTTCCCCGCGCGTGCGCCCATCGCGCCGAGTATCGCGAGGAAGACCAGCGATGCCGCCGACACCGTCCACGGCAACGAATCGCCTTGGTCCAGAAACACCGTCGCGAGCGGCAGCGCGGCGCCGACGGTGAAGCTCGCTGCCGAGGCGGCCGCGGCCTGCACCGGCCGCGCGGCGGTGTCGTCGGTCATCCCCAGCTCGTCGCGCAAATGGGTGTCGAGCGCATTATGATCGGTAAGCTGCACCGCGACCTGTTCGGCGAGCGCGCGGTCGAGCCCGCGCTCATGATAGATGAGCGTCAGCTCCTCCAGCTCGAATTCGGGATCGGCGGCAAGATGGCGTTTCTCCAGCTCGATATCGGCCTTTTCGGCGTCGCCCTGCGAGCTGACCGAGACATATTCGCCCGCCGCCATCGACATTGCGCCCGCGACCAGTCCCGCCGTCCCGGTGACGAGGGTCGTCGAGGGGCTCGCCCCCGCCGCCGCGACGCCCGCGATCAGGCTGGCGGTCGATACGATCCCGTCGTTCGCACCGAGGATCGCGGCGCGCAGCCAGCCGATCCGGGTGACGGCGTGATCTTCGCGGTGCATCG
>JAURVS010000395.1 GCA_030655355.1 Sphingopyxis sp. | reverse complement strand
AGCGTCGGCCACTGAACATATTGGTTGTTCTCGAGGAAATACCAATCGGCCTTCAGGATCGTAAAGATCGTCTGCACCGACGCATAGGTCGGGAAGCCTTTCCACAGAACGAGCATGTCGAGCGTATCGAGCCCCGGCATTGTCTCGAGCGCGATGTTCGCGGCAATCTCGCCCGTCGTGTACATCTGCGCGACGCACGGCGAGAGCAGCAGGCCCTTCTTCGCAAAGGCGTCGCCCCATTTTTCCTGCGCCAGCAGCATCCAGTCCTGTTCGCCCGTCGTGTCGAGATAATGGACGCCCGCAGCAAGGCACGCCTCGACTGTCTCGGGGCCATATTTGATGAAGGGGCCGACCATGTTGCACACGACCTTTGCGCCCTTGAACAATTTGGTCAGCGCCTCGACGCTGTGCTCGACCTCGGCGACTTCATAGTCCGCAGTCTCGATCCCGGGGACCTTGTCCATCACCTCCTGAACGCGCTTCTTGTCACGGCCTGCGGCGATGAAGGGCACCCCCAGTTCGCGCAAATATTCGCAGACGAGGCGCCCGGTGTAGCCCGAGGCGCCATAGACGATGACAGGTTTCTTCTCGCTCATATTCCAGTTCCCCTCAGAATGATGGAGCCGTCAAACGGCCGTGTAACCGCCGTCGACGATCAGTTCGCTGCCACACATGTAGGCCGCGTCGTCGCTGGCGAGGAAAAGCAATGGGCGCGCGATTTCGCGCGTCGTGGCCATGCGGCCGAGTGGGATTGCGCCAACCGTTGCGGTCGCGAAATCGGCGGCGGCATCGCCCAGACTGCCGACCGCATCGGCGACCAGCTTGGTCTCGCAATAGCCGGGATGCAGCGAGTTGATCCGCACCGGCCAGCCCTTGCGCGCGCAATCGACCGCGACCGCCTTGGTCAGCATCGCGACCCCGGCCTTGCTGGCGTTATAGGCGGGGAAAAGAGGCTCGGCGACGTTCGCGGCGATCGAGGCGACGTTGACGATCACGCCGCCCTTATCCTTCATCGCCCCGATGCCGGCGCGAACGCCGAGAAAAACGCTTTCAAGATTGACCGCCATCAACCGCTGCCATTCGGCAAGGCCCGTATCGACGACCGATTTCAGGAAGCCCATTCCGGCGTTGTTGACGAGGATGTCGAGCCGGCCTTCGCGCGCGACGATGTCGGCGACAATCGCGGCCCACTCGGCCTCGTCCGAAACATCCTGCCGGCGCGCATCGGCCTTCAGCCCCTCACGGCGGATCGCGGCAGCGGCCGCCTCCGCCTCGTCGGCGTCGATATCGGTGATCGTCACCGACGCACCCTCGCGGGCGAATTCCTGTGCAGCGGCAAGCCCGATGCCGCGCGCTGCGCCAGTAATCAAAACGCTCTTGCCGGTAAAACGCATCATGGGATGTTCCTCGATAAAAGTTCAGCAAGGGGGCGGGGACGGCGGACAAAGGGAGGGAAGCGCCCGCCGGTCCCCGAGGACGAAGCGATCAGAATTTGACCGTCGCTTCGACACCGTAGGTGCGCGGCGTGCCGCGGTTCAGATAGTCGAGCCCGAAGACGTCGATGTTGAGCCCGTAAGTGTAATAATATTTGTTGGTGAGGTTCTTTACCCACGCGCTGACCGACAGATTGTCGTTAGCTTGATAGGTCAGGCGGCTGTTCACGAGCCAATAGCCGGGATTGCCACACGTAAAGGCGACGCCGGCGGGGCGGACGTTGCCGGGGGTGCCTGCACGGTCGCATGGCTGC
>JAURVS010000388.1 GCA_030655355.1 Sphingopyxis sp. | reverse complement strand
CGTTCGATCGCGCGCATCAAGACGCAGCAGACCGAGCGCACGCGCTCGGCCGCGAAGTAAGGAGACTATCGATGCCGAAGCGCATTCTGACCGGTACGGTGGTGTCCGACAAGGGCGACAAGACCGTTGTGGTGAAAGTCGAGCGGAAGGTTAAGCACCCGCTCTATGGCAAGATCATCCGGCGTTCGAAAAAATACCACGCGCATGATGAAGACAACAGCATCAAGGCTGGCGAAACCGTCCGTATCGAAGAGACGAAGCCGATTTCGAAGCTGAAGACCTGGATCGTCCTCGACAAGGTCGACACGCACAGCAAGCCCAAGGGCTCGGCAGCACCCGCTGCTCCCGCCGCAGCCGAAGGCTGACACCAGTTCACGGAACCGCCGGGGTTGCCCGGTAGGCCAAATTAGAAGGAAATGCATCGATGATTCAGATGCAGTCACAATTGGAAGTCGCTGACAATAGCGGTGCCAAGCGCGTCCAGTGCATCAAGGTGCTGGGCGGGTCGAAGCGTCGCGTTGCCGGCGTCGGCGACGTCATCGTCGTGTCGATCAAGGAAGCTCAGCCGCGCGGTAAGGTGAAGAAGGGCGACGTCCATCGCGCCGTCATCGTCCGCACCGCCAAAGAGGTGCGCCGTGCCGATGGCTCGGTTATCCGCTTCGACAGCAATGCTGCCGTTCTCGTCAACAAGAATGAGGAGCCGATCGGCACCCGTATCTTCGGCCCCGTCGTCCGCGAACTGCGCGGCCGTGGCTATATGAAGATCATCAGCCTGGCACCGGAGGTTCTCTGACCATGGGTATGGCGAAGATCAAAAAGGGCGACACGGTTGTCATCCTGTCCGGCAAGGACAAGGGCAAGACCGGCGAAGTGACGCAGAGCCTGCCGAAAGACGGCAAGGTTGTGGTCGCGGGCGTCAACATCATCACGCGGCACCGCAAGCCGAGCCAGACCAACCCGCAGGGTGGCCTGGAACGCAAGGAAGCACCGCTTCACGCAAGCAAGGTTGCGATTGCCGATCCCAAGAGCGGCAAGCCGACGCGCGTGCGCTTTGAAACCAAGGACGGCAAGAAGGTGCGTGTCGCCGTGAAGTCCGGGGAGACGATCAATGGGTGACACTTATACCCCCCGCATGCGGACCCGCTATGACGAAGTGATCGTCAAGGCGATGACCGAGAAATTCGGTTACAAGAATGCGATGGAAGTGCCGAAGATCGAAAAGATCGTGCTCAACATGGGCGTCGGCGAAGCAACGCAGGACAAGAAGAAGGTCGAATCGGCAGCTGCAGAAATGGAGCTGATCGCTGGCCAGAAGCCTGTCGTGACCAAGGCAAAGAAGTCGATCGCTCAGTTCAAGCTGCGCGAAGGCATGCCGATCGGTTGCAAGGTGACGCTGCGCCGCGAGCGGATGTATGAATTCCTCGACCGCCTGATCACCGTCGCAATGCCGCGCATCCGCGATTTTCGCGGCGTGTCGGCGACGAGCTTCGACGGCCGTGGCAATTATGCCATGGGTCTGAAAGAGCAGATCATTTTCCCCGAGATCAACTATGACCGCATCGACCAGGTGCGTGGCATGGACGTGATCGTCACCACCACCGCCCGTACGGACGATGAAGCCCGCGAACTGCTCAAGCTGTTCGGCTTCCCCTTCCCGATCGAAGCGCAGGAAAAGGAAGCCGCCTGATCCCTTCGGGACCAGGCAGGCTCTTTCAAGAAGGAAAGAGAACTTAAGTCATGGCGAAACTGAGTTCGACGAACAAAAATGAGCGTCGCAAGCTGCTGGTAAAGAAATATGCCGGCCGTTATGCGAAGCTGAAGGCGATTGCAGCGGACAGCTCGCTCGACGATGGCGAGCGTCTGATCGCACGCCTCAAGATGGCGGAAATCCCGCGCAATGGTAACCCGACCCGCATCCGTAACCGGTGCGAGATGACCGGGCGCCCGCGCGCTTATTATCGCATATTCCGGCTTTCACGTATCATGATGCGCAATCTGGCCAACAAGGGCCTGATTCCCGGTGTCGTGAAATCGAGCTGGTAAGGGACTGACAAGATGGCAATGACCGATCCCCT